>JAGQUM010000034.1 GCA_020438485.1 Thermoleophilia bacterium
CGGTAGCCGCGCCCGCTCGGGCCGGCGGGCGTCCTGCGCATGGCGATGCGGGGCAGTCCGCCGGCCGTGTCCCCGCAACGCGGCCGTCACCTCACCGCGCGGGCGGTGCCATAGACTCGGGTCGTCCCCGAACCGCGCCCCGAGGTGTTCCTTGGCTCCACAGCTCGCACCCCCGGAACTGGTGGCCACGACCATCCGCACGCTGTCGATCGACGCCGTACAGAAGGCCGACAGCGGCCACCCCGGGGCCCCGATGGGTCTCGCCCCGGTGGCGTGGGACATCTTCTCGCGCCAGATGGTGCACGCACCGGGCGACCCGGCGTGGGTGAACCGTGACCGCTTCGTGCTGTCCGCCGGCCACGCGTCGATGCTGCTCTACAGCCTGCTGCACCTGTGCGGCTACGACCTGCCGATGGACCAGCTCAAGAGCTTCCGGCAGCTCGGCTCCGAGACCCCGGGGCACCCCGAAAGCGGCGACACGCCCGGCGTGGAGGTTGCCACCGGGCCGCTGGGGCAGGGGTTCTCGAACGCGGTGGGCTTCGCCCTTGCCGAGCGGATGCTGGCCGCGCGACACAACCGCCCCGGGCACGACGTGGTGGACCACCGGACGTGGTTCATCTGCTCGGACGGCGACCTGATGGAGGGCATCTCGCACGAGGCCGCGTCGCTCGCCGGGCACCTCGGTCTCGAACGCCTCATCGGCGTGTACGACGACAACCACATCAGCCTCGACGGCCCCACCGCGCTGTCGTTCAGCGAGCAGATCCCGGGCCGCTTCGAGGCGTACGGGTGGCGGGTGCTGTCGATCGCCGACGGCAACGACCCGGGCGAGATCCAGCGGGTGATGGACGAGGCCGCGCGCAGCGACGGCCGCCCGACGCTGGTGCGCTGCCGCACCCACATCGGCTTCGGCTCCCCCGCCAAGCAGGACACATCCGCAGCGCACGGCTCGCCCCTCGGCCCCGATGAGGTCGCCGCCACGAAGCGCGCGTACGGCTGGCCCGAGGACGCGTTCTTCCTCGTGCCGGACGAGGTGGCCGCGTGGGCAGACGAGCTCACCGCCCGCGGCGCGAGGGCCGAGGAGGAATGGCGTGGCCGCTTCGAGGCCTACGCAAGGGACTTCCCCGGCGATGCCGCGGAGTTCGACCGCGTCATGGCCGGCGTCCCTCCCCGCGGCTGGGAGAAGGGCATCCCCACGTTCGAGCCCGGCAAGTCGGTCGCGACACGCGCGTCGGGCGGAACCGTGCTGAACGGGCTCGCCGGCACCATCCCCGAGCTCATCCAGGGCGCGGCCGACCTGTCGACCTCCACGTCGACGACCATCAAGGACGGCGGCGACGTGGAGCGCGGCGAGTACGGGGGCCGCAACATCCGCTTCGGCGTGCGCGAGCACGCCATGGGCGCGATCACCAACGGAATCGAGGCCCACGGGGGCCTGCGGGCGGTGTGCTCCACGTTCCTCACGTTCAGCGACTACATGAAGAACACGATCCGCATGGCGGCCCTGATGGGGCTCCCCTCGATCTTCGTGTACACGCACGACTCGGTGGCGCTGGGAGAGGACGGCCCCACCCACCAGCCCATCGAACACCTCGCGGGCCTGCGCGCCATCCCGAACACCGTCGTGTTCCGTCCCGCCGACGCCTCTGAGACCGCAGCCGCATGGCGGGTCGCCATCGAGCGGCGGGACGGGCCGACGGTGTTCGCGCTCACCCGCCAAGGCGTGCCCACCATGGACGGCGCCCCGCCCGTCGAGCGGGGCGGGTACGTGCTGCGCGACGGCGGCGACTGCATCCTCATCGCCACCGGCAGCGAGGTGCACCTTGCCATGGAGGCCGCCGACCTGCTGGCGGCCGACGGCGTGTCCGCCCGGGTCGTGAGCCTGCCCAGCTGGGAGCTGTTCGCCCGGCAGGACCGGTCGTACCGGGACGAGGTACTGCCCCCGGCCGTCACGGCGCGCGTGGGTGTCGAGGCCGCAGCGTCGCTCGGCTGGCACCGCTGGGTGGGCGTCGACGGCGCGCTCGTCACGATCGACCGGTTCGGCGTGTCCGCGCCGGGCCCGCAGGCAATGGAGGCTCTGGGCGTCACGGCGCAGGCCGTCGCCGAGGCCGCACGCGACCAGATGGGACGGTGACGCGATGGCCCTGACCATGCAGACCGGTACGCACGCCGCCGCGATCGACGCCGCCTGGGACGAGGCCCGGGCCGCCGACGTGGCCGGGCGACTACGGGCGGGCGACGCGACGGTGTTCGGCGACCACGCCGATGCGGCGGCCCCCTGGATCGGCTGGCTGCGCGCGCCCGACGAGATGCGGGCGCACCAGGACGCCGTCGCCGCCCTGGTGGAGGACGCGCGGGCCCAAGGAGTGCGCCACGCGATCGTCCTGGGCATGGGGGGATCCAGCCTGTGCCCCGAGGTCACCCGCACCACGTACGGATCGCCCTCGGGCATCGAGTTGCGCGTGTTGGATTCCACCGACCCCGCGAACGTCGCGGCCGTCGCGGAGGGCACGGACCCGGCCACCACGCTGTACATCGTGGCGTCCAAGAGCGGCACGACGGTCGAGCCCACCTCGTTCATGAATCACTTCCTGGACTCCGCGACCCGCGCGCTCGGCGCCGAGGCCGCCGCGAAACGGTTCGTCGCCATCACGGACACGGGCACGAAGCTCGCGGCCGAGGCCCGCGAGCGGGGTTTCCGGGCCGTCTTCGAGAACCCCGCCGACATCGGCGGCCGCTACTCGGCCCTGTCGCTGTTCGGTCTCGTGCCAATGGCGCTCGCCGGCGTGCCCATCGCGTCGGTGCTCGACCGCGCCGCCACGGCGAAGGCGTCCGACGACGGCGCGCACCTCGGCGTCGCCCTCGGCACGCTGGGGCTCGCGGGCCGCGACAAGGTCACCGTGCTGGTGGACCCCCCGCTGTCGTCGTTCGGGCTCTGGGTAGAGCAGCTCGTGGCCGAGAGCCTCGGCAAGCTCGGCAAAGGGCTCGTACCGGTCGCGCAGGAGCCGGGCGGGCTGCCCGCCGACTACGGCGACGACCGGGTGTTCGTCTACTGCCGCCTCACCGGCGACCTCGACCTGGACACCCGCGCGCTGGCCGGAGCCGGCCACCCCGTGTTCACCCTGCCCGTCGCCGACGCCGTCGACCTGGGCGCGCTGTACATGACATGGGAGCTGGCCACCGCCGCCGCCGGCTCGGTGCTGGGCGTGAACCCGTTCGACCAGCCCGACGTCCAGGCCGCCAAGGATGCCACCGTGGCGGTCCTGTCCCAGATGGAACGCGGCGAGGAACCGGAGGACGTGCGGCAGCCCGTCGAGGCCGTCCGCGACGCCGTGGCGCAGGTCGGCCCCGGCGACTACCTGGCGTTCCTGGCGTTCTGCCCCAACTCCCCCGCCGCCGACCGCGCCGCCCACGCGCTGCGCCTGGCGGCGCGCCGGCGCACCGGGGCCGCCACGACGTTCGGCTACGGCCCACGGTTCCTGCACTCCACCGGCCAGCTGCACAAGGGCGGGCCGGACAACGGCGTATTCGTTCAGTTCGTGTCCGACGACGCCGCGGACATCCCGATCCCCGGAACCCCCCACACGTTCGGCGCGCTCAAGCGGGCCCAGGCCTGCGGCGACGCGGCCGCCCTCGCCGGGCGCGGCAGGAGGCTGGTGCGCATCGGCCTCGGACCCGACCCCGTCGCGGGGCTCACCGCGGCGCTCGCCGCCCTCGAGAACGACTAGGCAACTTCGCGGGCCCCGGCCCCGACCACCACTCGGAGGACACTCGTGGAACTGGCGATGATCGGCTTCGGCAGGATGGGCTCGGGGCTCACGGGGCGGCTCACCGCCGCCGGCCACCGCGTCGTGGTGGTCGACCCGAAGGCCGACGCGGCGCACGTGTCCGAGCGGGGAGGCGAGGGCCCCGTGCCGCTGGAGGGCCTGCGCGACGCCCTGGTGGCGCCCCGCGTGGCGTGGGTGATGGTGCCCGCGGGCGACCCCACCGAGCAGGTGATCGCGCAGCTGCACGACATCCTGGAACCCGGTGACCTCATCATCGACGGCGGCAACTCCAACTTCCACGACTCCAAGCGCCACGCCGAGGAGGCGGCCGCCAAGGGGCTGAGGTTCGTGGACATCGGCGTGAGCGGCGGCGTCTGGGGCCTCACGGAGGGCTTCGGCCTGATGGTGGGCGGCGACGACGAGTCGTTCGCGCTGCTCGAGCCGGCGCTGCGGTCCCTCACCCCGGCCGACGGCGGGCTGGTGCACGCCGGGGCCGCGGGGGCCGGCCACTTCACGAAGATGGTCCACAACGGCATCGAGTACGGCCTCATGCAGGCGTACGCCGAGGGCTTCGAGATCCTGAAGGCCAGCGAGTACGACCTGGATCTCGGAGCGGTGGCCGAGGCGTGGCGCCACGGCACGGTGATCCGCAGCTGGCTGCTGGACCTCGCGGCGGCGGCGCTCACCCGCGAACCCGGCCTCGACTCGGTCAAGGACTACGTGGAGGACTCCGGGGAGGGCCGGTGGACGGTCGCGCAGGCCATCGACACCGACGTCCCGGCGCCCATCATCACGCTGTCGCTGATCGAACGGTTCCGCTCGCGCCAGGATGTCAGCTTCGCCGCGCAGGTGGTCGCGGCGCTGCGCCGCGAGTTCGGCGGGCACGCGGTCAAGAGCCGGTGACCACGCCCCCCGCCCCGGCGGGCCCCGCGCCCGTCGCCGCGACCCCCGCGGCCAGCCCGTTCGACCTGGGCGCGCGCCTCAGCCGCACGCCGCTGCCCACCGCCATCGTCGTGTTCGGCGCATCGGGGGACCTGTCGCACCGCAAGCTGATGCCGGCGTTGTACAACCTGGCGCTCCAGCAGCTGCTGCCGCCCGAGCTCGTAATCGTCGGCGTCGCCCTCACGGAGTGGTCCGACGACGAATTCCGCGCCGAGATGAAGACGGCCGTCAGCGAGCACAGCCGCAGCGGGCCGGTCGACGAGGATGTCTGGGCGGGCTTCGCGCACCGGCTGCACTACGTTCCGGGCAGTTTCGACGACGCCGCCGTGTACCGCAAGCTCGACGAGTTGCTGAAGGACTCCGACACCCAGCACGGCACGCGGGGCAACCGGCTGTTCTACCTGGCCACGGCCCCCGCGTTCTTCCCGGTCATCGCCGAGAACCTCGGTGCGGTCGGCCTGGCCGACGAGTCCGACGGCGTCTACCGCCGCCTCGTGGTGGAGAAGCCGTTCGGGCGCGACCTCGTCAGCGCCCGCGACCTCAACCATCGGCTGTCGCGCGTCTTCCGCGAGTCGCAGGTCTACCGGATCGACCACTACCTGGGGAAAGAGACCGTACAGAACCTTCTGGTACTGCGGTTCGCCAACCTCATCTTCGAGCCGCTGTGGAACCGGCGCTACGTCGACCACGTCCAGATCACGGCCGCGGAGGACCTCGGCGTGGAGGGCCGCGGCGGCTACTACGAGACGTCCGGCGCCCTGCGCGACATCCTGCAGAACCACCTGTTCCAGGTGATGTCGATCATCGCCATGGAACCACCCGCCCGGTTCGACAGCCGCGGCGTGCACGACGAGAAGGTCAAGCTGCTGCGCGCCATCCCCCCCATCCGGCCGCATGACGTGTCCACCCACGCGGTGCGCGGCCAGTACGGCCCGGGCTTCATCGCGGGCGAGCCCGTGCCGGGGTACCGGCAGGAGGAGAAGGTCGACGCCCAGTCCAACACCGAGACGTTCGTCGCGCTGAAGCTCTTCGTCGAGAACTGGCGCTGGGCAGGCACGCCGTTCTACCTGCGCACCGGCAAGCGGCTGCCCAAGCGGGCCACCGAGATCGCCGTCCAGTTCCGCTCGCCGCCGCACCTGCCGTTCGCCGAGTTGCCGGTGGACGCCGTCACTCCCAACCTGCTGACGCTGCGCATCCAGCCCGACGAGGGCGCGTCGCTGAAGTTCGTCGCGAAGGTCCCGGGCCCCAGCATGGACCTACGCACCGTCAGCATGGACTTCAGCTACGGCTCGTCGTTCCTGAAGGCGTCGCCCGAGGCGTACGAGCGGCTGCTGCTGGACGCGATGCTCGGCGACTCGACGCTGTTCGCGCGCTGGGACGAGGTGGAGACCTCGTGGGAGATCGTGGACGAGACGCTCGCCGCCTGGGCCGGCACGATGGCCGACTTCCCCAGCTACGCGGCGGGCACGTGGGGGCCCGACGCGGCCGACGACCTGATGGCCCGAGACGGCCGGCGATGGAGGCGCCTGTGACCACGGACCCCCGCAGCGCCGCGCCCCTGGAGAAGGCATGGGACGGCACGGTCACCAGCGTCGCGGAGCTCGCGTCGCGGCTGGCCGAGCTGCGCATCGACGACGACGGGCGCCCGGTACCGGTCGCGAGCGTCCTCAACCTGGTGGCCGTCGCAGACGACGAGTCGCTGCACGAGGTGGAGCAGCTGATCGAGTCGCTCAGCGACCACCAGCCCTCCCGCGCCGTGCTGGTGCAGACCACGGAGGGCGACGGCCACATCGACGCCCACCTCGAGACCCGGGCCGAGGTCTTCCGGGCGCGCGCGTGCGTGATGGTGGAGCTGGTTCGCCTCACCGTCCACACCGAGCGGCCGGGCGGGGCCGCCAGCGCGATCGTCGCGTTGCTGCGGTCGGACCTGCCGATCTACCTGTGGTGGCCGCGGGTGCCCATGCCCGACGATCCGCTGTTCGGCGAGATCGAGGCCACCGTCGACCGGCTGGTGACCGAATCGGACCGCGAGCCCGACGCACGCGCGGCGCTGGAGCAGCTGCGCGACATCGTGGCCCGCGGCACGGTGGCCGTCACGGACCTCGCATGGGCGCGAATCACCACGTGGCGGCAGCTCGTCACGCAGCTCATCGATGCGCCCCACGCCGAGAGGATGCGCGCGGGAGCCGTCCTGCAGGTGTGGCACGCGGGCACCGCCCCGACGTCCGAGGCCCTTCTGTTCGCCGGGTGGTTCAAGAGCGCCATCGGCGACCGGCTGCTGGTCGAGCTTCACCCCCGCCCCGACGTGACCGACGGCGGCATCGTGGAGGTGCACGTCGACGCGGGCGGCCCCCAGCACCTGGCTATCGAGCGGATCGTGGGCAAGGAGACGGCGGCCGTCGTGGTCTACACCGCGGGGCGTCCCACGCGCCGCCGCGTGCTTCCTCTGCCCCTGCGCTCGCGGGGGGAGCTGCTCGCCGGCGAGCTGGAGATGGCCCGCCGCGACATGCCGTTCGAGCGCGCCCTGCCACACGCGGTGGAGGTCGGAAACGGATGAGCGAACGCCGGCTTGTGGTCGTCGACGACGCGGAGGTGCTGGCGGAACGCGCGGCGCGGCTCATCGCCGCGGCGCCGCGCGAGCGTAACGCCCGCGTGTGCCTGTCGGGAGGGGCGACCCCCCGGGCGGCGTACGAGCGCCTAGCGGGGCTCGGCGCCGCGTGGGATCGCCTGCACCTGTACTTCGGCGACGAGCGGTGCGTGCCGCCGGACGCGGAGGGCTCCAACTACCGGATGGTCCGCGAGGCGCTTCTCGATCGCGTGGACATCCCGGACGACAACGTCCACCGCGTCCCGGGCGAGCTCCCCGCCCCGGACGCGGCGCGCGCCGCGGAGGACGACATGCGCCGGTCGTTCGGCGACGTGCCGCTGCCCCGGTTCGACCTCGTGCTTCTGGGCATGGGCGAGGACGGGCACACCGCGTCGCTGTTCCCCGGGACGGGCGGCGGCGATGTGACCGACCGGCTCCTCATCCCGGTGCACCGGCCCGAGCTGCCCCAGCCGTGGCGGGTCAGCGTCACCATGCCGGTGGTCAACGCCGCGTGGCACGCGGTGTTCCTGGTCAGCGGCGCCGCCAAGGGGCCGGTGTTGAGGAGGGCGTGGGAGGGCGACGCGCGCCTGCCCGCCGGACGCGTGGATCCCCGGGGGGACCTCACGTTCCTGGTCGACCGCGACGCGGCGCGGGCCGCGGGCCTGGAGGGCTAGTCGAGGTCGGCGAACGCCTCGGCCTTGCGTTTCTGGCCGAACACCACCACGAGGTCGCCCAGGTTGAGGACGGTGTCCTGCGTGGCGTACGTGAACTTGCCGCCGGGCCGCTTGACGCACAGGATCGACACCTCCCAGCGGCTGCGCACCTGGGCCTCGCCGATGAGCTTGCCGGCCAGCTGTTTGGGCACCGTGGTCTCGATGAGGACGAACTCGTCGTCCAACTCGACGTAGTCGATGGTGCGCCCCAGCATGGTGTGGGCCACGCGCACGCCCATGTCGCGCTCGGGGAACACCACCCGGTGGGCGCCGACGCGCTGCAGGATGGCGCCGTGCGGGGCCGTGATCGCCTTGGCCCAGATGCGCGGGATGCCCAGATCGACCAGCGCGTACGTGGTCATGATGCTGGCCTGGATGTCGTTGCCGATGGCCACCACGGCCGTGCGGAACTCGCCGGCACCCACCTGGCGCAGCGCATCGGGCGACGTCGCGTCGGCCTGCACGACGTGGCCGATGGTCTGACTGCACGCCTGGCACGCGGCGGCGTCGGAGTCGACGGCCATCACCTCGTGGCCCAGGCTGATGAGGGTCTCGGCCAGCGCCTGGCCGAAGCGGCCGAGGCCGATCACGAGGATGTCGTCGCGAATGCCCACGTCAGGCCGTGCCTTTCGTCGTGATGATCATGTCAGCCCACGAGCGGGCTTTCCTCCGGGTAGTTGTAGAGGCGCCGGCGCTCGCGGCCGGCCAGGGCCAGCACCAGCGCCAGCGGCCCCACGCGCCCGAGGTACATCAGCGCCACCAGGATCAGCTGGCCCGGCGTGCCGAGGTGCGCCGTGATGCCGGTCGAGAGGCCCACGGTCGAGAACGCCGAGATCACCTCGAACACGCACCGGTCGAACGCGTATGGCGTCAGCATCATCAGGGCGAGCGTCGCGATGGTGATGGCGTTGATGGCGAGGAACGCAACCGACAGCGACTGCCGCACCGCCGGGATCGGAATGCGGCGGCGGAACGCCTCCGGGGCCTGCCCGCCACGCGCCTCGCCGACGACGATGAGAATGAGGATGAGGAACGTGGCGACCTTCACGCCGCCCGCCGTCGACCCGCTGCCGCCGCCGACGAACATCAGCATGTCGCTGATGAGCCACGACTCATCGCGCATCGCGCCGACGTCGATGCTGTTGAACCCGGCGGTGCGGGTGGTCATGGACTGAAACCACGCCGACAGCAACTTCGTGGGGAGGCTCTGCGGGCCCAGCGTCTTGGCGTTGTCCCACTCGGTGAGGGTGAAGGCCATCCAGCCGCCCGCCAGCAGGAGCGCCGTGCCCAGCAGCGTGAGCTTCGAGTGGAGTGTGAGGCGCGTGAGGCCCCGGCGGTGCTTGTAGAGGTCCGCGAACACGGGGAACCCAAGCCCGCCGATGATCACGCCGAGCCCGACCGGGATGAGCACCCACCCGTCGGACTGGAACGGCATCATGTTGCCCTCGAACAGCCCGAACCCGGCGTTGTTGAAGGCCGAGACCGCGTGGAATCCGCCGTGCCACGCCGCCGCGCCCACCGAGTGGTCGTACGTGGCATAGAAGCGCACGGCGAGCACGGTGGCGATGATCAGCTCGACGAGGATGGTGAACGCGGCGACGGACGCCAGCACGCGCCGGACGTCGCTGCTGGTGACCGCCTGCGACTCGGTCTGGGTCAGCATGCGGCTGCGCAGGCCGAGCGTCCGGCGTGCCGCGAGCAGCAGCAGGGATGCGGCCATCACGATGCCGAAACCGCCGATCTGGATGAGCCCGACGATGACGGCCTGGCCGAACGGCGTCCAGTACTCGGCCGTGTCGACGATGGCGTGCCCCGTCACGCACACCGCGGACGTGGACGTGAACAACGCGGCCTTCCACGCCATGGGGTCATGGCCGGTGCGCGACACGGGCAGCCACAGCAGCAGGGTGCCCAGCGCAATCATCCCGGCGAACCCCAGGAGCACGATCTGTCCCGGCCTAGCGCGCCGCACGCCACCGTCCGCTCACGACGCGGGATGTTACGCCCTTCAGCGGGAGCCGCCGCTCGTGACCCGCGCGACCGCCTCGACCATGGCCCTGCCGGCGGGGTCGTCGCCCAGCCGGTCGAGCAGGGCGACGGCGGCCCGCACCTCGGCGTCACCGGCGCCGCGGTCCTCCACCATGTCGCGAAGGGCCGCGGCGGGCGACGCCGGCGCACCCGCGGCGTCGGTGGTGAACACGGCCGCATCCAGCATCATCAGGAGCATCTCGTCCGTCCCGTCGGGGATGGGGAATTCGTCCTCCACGGGCGGGTCTCCGCACAGCGCCGCCTCCATCGCGCCGAAGCGATGGTGTGCGACGATCCGGGCCAGGCGCTCGTGGCCGGCCGCCCGCAGTTGCCGGGCACACGCCCGCCGTCCCACCCGCCTGGCGCCGAGCGCGGCGTGCAGCCACGCCGCGCACAGCAGGGCGGCGCGGTCGTCGCGCGACAGACCACGCGCCCGGGCGATCCGCGCGGCCTGCTGGGCCACGCCCCGCGTGTGCGCGTACGCGCTCGCCGCCAGCAGCGCCTCGGCGACGGCGTGGGCGCCCACGGGGGTGGACGCCGCGTCCCAGGAGATGGGCTCGGGCATCGTGCCCGCACGCTACATCCGCAGCAGCAACCGGGCCTGATCGACCACCTGATGGCCCTCCGCGTCCGCGCGCGCCCGCTCCCCGGCGGGGATCTCGGGCTCCTCGTCGCCCAGCAGGGTGGGCGTCAGCAGCATCCCCGCCCGACCCGAGGACTTCGCCACCCACTCGTGCGGGATCTCGTCGTCCAGCTCGACGCCGAGCATCCCGGCGAACAGCATCGTCCAGGCGCGCGGCACCACGTCGGTGTGGTAGCCGCCGCCGCCCAGGGCCACCAGCCGGCCGCCGGCGGTCTCGCGTGCGATCTGCACGAGCGCGCGGTACAGGCGCGGATACGTCCCCATCGTGATCTGCAGGTGCGCCAGCGGGTCGCGGTGGTGGGGGTCCGCGCCGTTCTGCGTCACGATGATGTCGGGATCGAACGCCGCGACCGCCGGCGCGATGACATCCTCGACGGCCCGCAGGTAGGGCGCCTCGCCGGCGTACGGGGGCAGCGGGATGTTGACGGCGGTCCCCTCGGCGGCCCCCACGCCGCGCTCGGCGAGGTGGCCCGTCCCCGGGAACAGATACCGGCCGCTCTCGTGAACCGAGCAGGTCAGCACGCGCGGGTCCTCGTAGAAGATCCACTGGGTGCCGTCGCCGTGGTGGACGTCCACGTCGATGTACGCCACGCGCTCGGCGCCCGACCCGAGCAACGCGTGGATCGCCACGGCCGGATCGTTGTACACGCAGAAGCCGGCGGCTCGGTTGTGCAGGGCGTGGTGCAGTCCGCCGCCCGCGGAGAACGCCTGGGCGGCCCGCCCCTCCCACACCTCCATGGCCGCCGTGATGGATGCGCCGCACAGGTACGCGGCGGCCTCGTGCATGCCCGTGAACGCCGGCGTGTCGCCGCCCGCCGCGAAACCCCACTGGGCCGCCTCCCACTCGTGCGACATCATGGGGTCGGCGCTGTAGCGCTTGGTGGCCGCGATGTACGACGGCGCGTGCGCGCGGGCGATCTCGTCGTCGACGGCGGCGCGCGGCGCCACGACGTCCACGTCGTCGCGATCCAAGAGCCCGTACGCCCTGATGAGGTCCACGGCGAGGCTGCGCCGCAGCGGCGATAACGGGTGATCGTCACCGAGGTCGTACCCCAGCATCGCCTCGTCGAACACGAATGCGGTGGTGGTCATGGGCGGACTGTACCCGCCCGGCGCGAGGCCATTCGCGTCCGCCGCGCGGGATCGTCACGCGGACGCAACACACGGGTGCGGCGGAACCTGGAGCCCGCGCGAGGGGCCGCCGATGCGGGTACAAGGACACCAGGACACCGACGCCAGGAGGAAGCATGAGCGAAGCCGACAACGCGTGGCTGGTCGAGACCGGCGGCCGCCAGCATCAGGTGGAGGTCGAGCACACGTCGCTGACGGGCAAGATCGTCGTGAAGGTGGACGGCGAACCGATGGCGGACGACCGCATGCTGTTCCGCGAGAAGGAGGTCAGCTTCGACCTCGACGGATCGAACGTGCTGGTGAACGTCGATTGGGCGAACGCCGGCCTGAGCGCCCGGAGCGCCCTGCACGTCGACGGGAAGTTCGTGGAGCCCATGCGCCGTTAGTCCCCGCCGGACCGCCGCGACCGTCATAGTGCCGGCGTGAACGCCGCGTCGGCCGCGGCCGCGGGGTTCGCCGCCGGCCTTTCACTGATCGTCGTCATCGGCGCGCAGAACGCGTTCGTCCTGCGCCAGGGCATCGCCCGGACGCATCACTGGCCCGTGGCGGCCCTGTGCTCGGTGTCCGACCTGGCGTTGATCGCGGCGGGCGCCGCCGGGCTGGGGTCGGTGATCGCCTCCCACCCACCCGTGGCCAACGCGGCCCGATGGGGCGGGGTGGCGTTCCTCACCGCGTACGCGGTGGTGGCGTTGCGCCGCGCGCGACACCCCGGGGCACTGCGCGCGGCGCCCGCAGGGCACGTGACGCTGCGGGCCGCCCTCCTGACCGCGGCCGGGTTCACGTTCCTGAACCCCCACGTCTACCTAGACACGGTGGTGCTGCTCAGCGCGATCGGCGCCGCGCACGGCTCGCCGGGCCGGTGGTGGTTCGCCGCGGGTGCGGGCGCGGGCAGCGTGGCGTGGTTCTCACTCCTCGCGGCCGCCGGGCCCCGGCTTGCACCGCTGTTCGCGCGCCCCGCCGCATGGCGGATCCTGGACCTACTGATCGCCGCCGTCATGGCGCTGGCCGCGCTGCAACTGGCCCTGGGGTAGCGCTCCCCGTCAGGCGGTGAAGTCGAGCCCCAGGTCGAGCACGCGGGCCGAATGCGTGAGCTCGCCCACCGCGATGTAATCGACGCCCGTCGCGCCGACGTCGGCGGCATTCGCCAGCGTCAGGCCGCCGCTGGCCTCCAGCACGGTGCCCGGGCGCTCCGCCTCGCGGATGGCGACCGCCTCGCGCATGAGTTCGGGCGTGAAGTTATCGAGCAGCACCACGTCGGCACCCTCGGCCAGCACCACCCGCAGGGCGTCGATGCCGTCGACCTCCACCTCCACGGGCAGGGCGGGAAACGCCGCGCGCACGCGCCGAAACGCCTCCCCCACCCCGCCCGCCGCGGCGACGTGGTTGTCCTTGACGAGCGCGGCGTCCCACAGGCCCATGCGGTGGTTGACGCCGCCGCCGCACCGCACCGCGTACTTCTCGAGGGCCCGCAGACCGGGCGTGGTCTTGCGGGTGTCGCGTACCCGGGCGGCGGTGCCCTCCAGGGCGTCGACCCACGCACGCGTCAGCGTGGCGACGCCGGACAGGTGGCACATGAGGTTCAGCATCGAGCGCTCGGCCGTGAGCAGCGCGACCGTGGGTGCCTCGATCCTGAGCACGACGTCGCCGGGGGCAACGCGCGCGCCGTCGTCGGCTGCGACGTCGACCCGGACGTTGGCCGGACCGCAGACCGCCTCGATGACGGCGATCCCCACGGGCACGCCCGCCACCGTCCCGGGCTTGCGCGCCCCCACGCCGGCGCGGCTGCGGGCGCCGGCGTCGACCGTGGCCACCGACGTGGCGTCGACGCCACCCCCCAAGTCCTCGCGCACGGCGGCCCGGACCAGCGCGGCGACGTCGTCGGGGTCCAGGCCCGCCACGGCCAGGCGCGCCCGGGTGGGCTCCGACAGCGGGTGGAGCATCACGCGCCCGCCGCCGCCGGCGCCGACGGCGGGATCGTCGCGGCGGGTGCGCGCAGGCCCAGCGTGCCCCTGGCCTTCATGCCCAGGTACAGGTGCCGGCGCCACTCCTCGCGGGGCACGGGGAAGTCCGTGCGCCGGTGGCACCCCCGGCTCTCCTCCCGGGCGCCGGCGGTCAGCACGATGCTGCGGGCGACCGCCAGGATGTTCGTGGCCTCCCACGCCTGGCGGGACGGGGGAACGTCGGTGCGGATGGACGCCGCGACCCCGTCGAGCACCGCGCGAGCCTCGTCGAGCCCCGCCGGGGTGCGCATCACGCCGACGTGCCGCGACATGGCCGAACGCACGACGGTGGCATCGTCGGGCCGGCACAGCGCGTCGCCCCCCGCGGGCGGGCGCCCGGCGTGGGCCGCCGGGCGCGGCAGCGCGTCGCTGAGGGCGTTACCGACCCGAATGCCGCCCACCACGCTCTCGGTGAGGCTGTTGGACGCCAGCCGGTTGGCCCCGTGCAGCCCCGTGCACGCGGCCTCGCCGACCACGTAGAGGCCCACCGTGTCGGTACGGCCGTGGAGGTCGGCCGCGACGCCACCGCATGCGTAATGCGCCGCGGGTGCCACGGGGATCCAGTCCTTCGCCGGGTCGATGCCCGCCTTCAGGCACGCCTCGGTAATGGTGGGGAACCTCTCGCTGAAGCGCGCCCCCATGTGCGTCGCGTCCAGCATCACGTGGTCGCGCCCGGCACCCGCCGACCGGGCCATGGTGGCCGAGATGGCGGCGGCCACCACGTCGCGCGGCGCCATGTCCTCCAGCGGGTGGACCCCGGGCATGATCCGCTCGCCCTCGATGGTGCGCAGCACGGCGCCCTCACCGCGCACGGCCTCGCTGATGAGGGGCTGCTGCCCGCGGGCCTCGGCGCCGAGCCAGAGCACGGTGGGGTGGAACTGCACGAACTCCACGTCCCGCAGCGCCAGGCCCGCGCGCAGGCACATCGCGACGCCGTCGCCCGTGACCGCCGGGGGGTTCGACGTCGATGCGAATACCTGGCCGAACCCGCCCGTGGCCACGATCACGGCCCGGGCGTGCACGACGCCGATGCTGACCGCGAGGCCGTCCCCGTCGAGCAGGGCCACCCGGACGCCCGTCACCTGGCGATGGCCGGCGCCGTCGCGTCCCACCATCAGGTCGAGCCCGAACGCGTGCTCGAGCACCTCCACACCGGCCGCGATGGCCGCCTGGTCGAGTGTGCGCTGCACCTCCGCACCGGACTTGTCGCCCTGCGAGTGGACGATGCGGTTGCGGGAATGGCCGCCCTCGCGGGTCAGTGCCGGCCCCACCCCGTCGGCGGCGGGGTCGAAGCGGGCGCCCAGGCTCACCAGCTGCCGGATGGCGACGGGGGCGGCGGCCACGAGGTCGCGCACGACGCCCTCGTCGCACAGGCCCGCGCCGGCCTCGAGGGTGTCGCGCACGTGCTCCTCGAGCGTGTCCTCCGGGTCGAGGACGGCTGCCAGCCCCCCCTGCGCCCACGCGGTCGACCCCGCGCTTAGCACGTCCTTGGTGATGAGCAGCACGGACCGCTCCGGCCTGGCCGCGAGCCCTGCCGCCAGGCCCGCGGCCCCGGAGCCCAGAACGACCACGTCCGCGGAGCGCTCCCACGTGGCCGGCGGGCAGGCCAGCGCGGTGGGCAGCCGGGCGGTCGCCACGGGCGTCCTATTCGCCGTACGGGGACGGGTTGCCGATGGCGATCATGCGCTCCACGCACGCCCGCGCCTTCGCCGCGACGTCCTCGGGAACCGTCACCTCGTCGCGCATGTCGCGCAGGCTGTCCAGCAGCTTCTGCGGCGTGATCATCTTCATGTACTTGCAGACCGCGCGGGGGTTCACGGGCTTGAACTCGACCTTCGGGTTCATGTGTTCGAGCTGGTGGATGATGCCCGTCTCGGTGGCCACCAGGACCGTCGACGCCGTGGTGCTCTTGGCCTCGTCCACCATGTTCCCTGTGGACATGATGTGGGTGCGCTCCTTCGGCACGACGCCCTCCCCCGCCAGGTACAGCGCGCTGGTGGCGCAGCCACACTCGGGATGGATGAACAGCTCGGCGTCGGGCTCCGCCTCGACGGTGGCCTTGAGGTCCTCCGGCGAGATGCCGGCGTGCACGTGGCACTCCCCCAGCCAGATGTGCATGTTCCTCCGGCCCGTCTCGCGCTTGACGTGGGCGCCGAGGAACTGGTCCGGGCAGAACAGGATCTCCCGGTCGGCGGGGATGGAATTGACGACGTCCACGGCATTGGACGACGTGCACGCGATGTCGGTCTCGGCCTTCACCGCCGCGGTCGTGTTGACGTACGAGACCACCACGGCCCCGGGGTGCTCGGCCTTCCACGCCCGCAGCTGGTCGGCGTCGATGGAGTCGGCCAGCGAACAGCCGGCGTCCTTGTCGGGGATCAGCACCGTCCGGTCCGGCGCGAGGATCTTGGCGGTCTCGGCCATGAAGTGGACGCCGCAGAACACGATCACGGACGCGTCGCTGGAGGCGGCGATGCGCGACAGAGCGAGGGAGTCGCCGACGTAGTCGGCGATGTCCTGCACCTCGGGAACCTGGTAGTTGTGGGCCAGGATCACGGCGTCCCGCTCGGACGCGAGGCGCTTGACCTCCGCCTCCCATTCCACGCGCTGCGCCGGGGTCATCTGGGTGCTGGGATCCATGTGGGCCTCTCTCGCGGTGGCGCCGCCGGGACCCGGCGGCGGGCACAGATGAGGGGAGGCTAACGCACCGTCAGGCCCCGACGACCAGCGTCCACGGCTGGATGCGGTGGCGCACCACCAGCCCGCCCTCCCCGTACGGGTCGGCGATCACGAAGCGCTCAGCGGCCTCCCGCGAGCGGAACACGAACAGCGCGCCCGTCACGGGGTCGCCCACCGCCCCCGCCATCGTGGCCTCGCCCGCGGCGTGGGCGTCGCGTAGGAGCGCCAGGTGCGCCTCGCGCAGCGGCGCCCGCCGTTCGAGGACGTCATCCACGTACTCGTACGTGACGACGAACAGGGCGTCGGACATCGGGTCCTCCGGCGTCGGGGATGCGGCTACGGCAGCGCGCGGACCGTCAGACCATACGACGTGCGACCGGACCGGGCGTAGACGTTCACGAAGTAGCGGCCGCTGCGCGGCACCCGCGCCACCAGCACCTGCCGCGGGCGGTTGAGGCCGCGGTAGGCCACGAGGTTGCGGCGCATGTTCACGCCACCGGTCGCCACCGTCCGCGTGGCGGGGCCCCACAGGTAGATGCTCTGCCGGCCCGTGCGCCCCGTCAGCGTGATGCGCAGGCGCGCCCCGCGGCGGGCGGTGACGGCGTACACGTCGTCGGGGTCGTCGAACTGGTCGATGTCGGCCTCGTACACCGCGGGCGGGCCACCCACCGGCAGCCCCTTCGGCCTGCGGTTGCGCACGTACGGGATGTCGTCGTTGACCTCACCGAGGTCGTCGGGCGGGGCCTGGGTGGTCACCGCCCTGGCCACGTTGACGGCGCCGTACCCGGAGCGATCGTCGCGGCCCGGGGCGGCGATGTCGGTGGCGGTGGCCTCCAGATGGCGCATGACCTGGAACGGCGACAGGCGGCCGCCGTTCGCGGCCTGCATCAACGCCACCACGCCCGCCACGTACGGCGTGGCCATGGACGTGCCGTCCTTGATGGCGTACCCGGGCATGACGGCATCGCGCTGAACGCCCTCCGGCACGGACGACAGGATTCCGTCGCCCGGGGCGACGACGTCGACGGTGGAGTTGTGGTTGGAGTAGCGGGCCACCCCGAATCGCGTGGGGCACAGCGCGTTGGTGTCGCTCCCGCACTGCGCCCCCACGCCGATGACGTGGCGGTAGGCCGCCGGGTAGTTGAGCGGGTTGTCGCCGTCGCCCTCGTTGCCGACGGCCGCGACGATGACGGCGCCGCGCTGGGTGGCCCAGTTGACGGTGCGCTCGAACGCCGCCACAGCCCCCGGGCCGCCTGCGGAGATGTTGATGATCTTGGCGCCGTTGCTCACGGCGAACCGGATCCCCCGGATCAGGTCCTCGTCCGTGAAGTCGCCGAAGCGATCGGCCACCTGAACGGGCATCACGCGGGCGCCGCCCGCCGCCGTCGCGGGCGCCACGCCCACGATGCCGATGCCGTTCGCGGGGGCCGCGGCGATACCGGCGACGTGCGTGCCGTGGCCGGTGATGCCCCAGTCGTCTGCCCGGGAGTCGGACTGACCCTGGAACGCCGTGAAGCCGTCGGTGAGCGGGCTGTCGGGCCCGCTCCATTCCGGGTGCTCGCGGTCGATGCCGCCGTCCAGGATGGCGATGGTGGGACGCGGGGTGCGTCCCGCGAGGGCCGGCGTCCACCCCCCCGCCGCCAGCGACCACTGCCGGCCGAGCAGCGGGTCGGTGAACACGCCCGGGTCCACGAGGCCGAGCGGTGGCGGCGGAGACGGGCGTTCCTGCGCGCGCCGCACCAGCGGCCATTCCGCGGCCACGACCCCCCGCCTGCCGCGGGCCCGTGCGATGGCCACGTCGGGGCGTCCGCCGGCCACGTGCCAGACCCCGGCGTCGGGGACCAGCGGGGTCACCGTGCCGAGGCCCTCGAGGCGCCGCGCGGCCTCGGCGGCGCCGGGGCGGTCGGCGAACGTGACGAGGAAGCCGCGGTCCGCCGGCGCGGGGTTCCCGAGACCCCCGGCCGCCGGCTGCGCCTTGCGCTGCACCGACGACAGGTCCACCGCCTCGGCGGGGGCGGCCGCGGCGCCAAGCCCGAGGACCGACACGGCGAGCGCGGCCGCGCGGGCACGTCTGGGCGCGCCCCGATCATGGCCCGGACCGCGGCCGGGGAGGGTAGTCTGTGAACTCACGTGAGGCGTGACGATATCGCCTCGCGTTGCCGGTGACGAACACTCGGGTACGCAGCGGGAGGAACCATGTCGAGCATGCCACCCCAGCGCACGGGCGGCGGCCAGGGTCCGGGGCGCGGGATGAGTCCGGCGCAGGGCGCGCAGGAGGCCGAGCGGCGGCTCGGGTTGCCGTGCTTCTACTCCGGCCAGAAGGTGCAGGGCATGTTCGGGTGCGTCGCGTGCCAACTCCAGATCCGCCCCCGCCAGGGCGCGGCGCTGCCCACGTGCCCGCAGTGCGGCGAGATGATCTGGGCGTATCTCGAGGGCGGGGACCGCCCCGTGCCCGAGGGTGAGGCCGCGCCGGTGGCGCCGCAGGACGAGCAGGGACGCGACGTGTCCGTGCAGGACGGCGTGAAGCTCGACGGCCCCAGCCGTCCGGTCAGCGTCGAGGAGGGCGTGAAGCTCAACCCGTAGGCGATCCGCGGGTCCCTGCGCCGCCCCACCGGCGGTGCATAAGGAAACCTTCACAAGTGCCGCATGATTCGCTGACTTCCGGGGTCGAAAAGCGCTCATGGATGGGGTGGACGATCCCGATGGGGCTCGTGCGGAACCCCCACGTCCGGATCGGTGGCGAAGTGCTGAATCGAACCCTCACGCAACGGCTGCTCGGCCCCTGCCTGATCGCTCTGGCCCTCCTCGCGCTGCTGATCCCCGCGGCCCTGGCGCAGGCCCCCGACGGGCGCCTCCAGGTCGCGGGTGCGGGGACCGTCACGACCGACGGCAAGGTGGTCATGATCGGCTGGGCCACCGCCCGCAAGGGCGCGCGCATCACGGTGAAGGACCGGGCCGGCGACGCGCAGGTGACGGTCAACGGCCAGCCACAGCCGGCCCGGCGGGGCACCGTGCAGGTTCGGCGCAGCGGGCAGTTCCTCATCTCGGGCAGCCGGGTCACCATCACGGTCACCGGCGACAGCATGAACCTGTCGATCGCCGGGAACGGCCTGGTGCGCATGCGCGGCGTGGGCACGTACTCGCTGAACGGCGGGGCTCCGGGCGCGTGGACGAACAAGGTCTCGCTGAGCGCCTCCGGCGCGGGATCCAGCAAGGTCAAGAGCGGGGGCAAACGCCAGGGCAGGGCCCGCTGACCCGGCGGGCGCACCCACCGCGAAAGGACAACCCGACGTGGCCACGAACACCGCCCGCCGCCCCACGGGGGCGTCGGCGCTAGCATCCACCCACGTGACCGATTCCCCTGAGACCGCCCACATCCTCATCGTCGAGGACGAGGCCAACATCGCGTCGTTCGCGCGGATGTACCTGGAGGCCGCCGGGTTCCGCGTGTCCCACGCCGACCGCGGCGACCTCGGCCTGGCGATGGCGCAGGAGGAGAACCCGGACCTGATCCTCCTCGACCTCATGCTGCCGGGAATCGACGGCTACGAGGTGACGCGACGGCTGCGCGGCGAGCAGGCGACACCCATCATCATGCTGACGGCCCGCGACGACGCCGTCGACAAGGTCGTGGGCCTCGAGCTGGGAGCCGACGACTACGTCACCAAGCCGTTCAACCCGCGGGAGCTGGTGGCCCGGGTACGAGCCGTGCTGCGGCGAGCCGAGGCGGCGGGCCCCTCCGGCACCGCGCCCCAGGACACGGTCATCGAGATCGACGACCTCCGCATCGAGGTGGGCGGCCGTGAAGCGTTCGTGCGCGGCGAGCGGGTGGCGCTGACGCCCAAGGAGTTCGACCTGCTCGTCACGCTCATCGAGAACCGCGGCATCGTCCTGACCCGCGAGCAGCTCCTCGAGCAGGTGTGGGGATTCACGTTCCTCGGCGACAGCCGTACGATCGACGTGCATGTCCGCCAGTTGCGCCGCAAGCTCGACGACGCCTGCCCCATCCAGACGGTCTGGGGCACCGGCTACAAGGTGCCGGTGAGGCGCTGATCCGCCCCCCATCCCCGTGAGCACCGCGTGACGGCGTCGCGCCTGACGCTGCGCGCGCGCCTGATCCTGGCGTCGCTGGCGGGCCTCATCGCCGCGACGGGCGTCTTCGCGTTCGCGTCGACGTCGCTCGTGCGCTCGCTGAGCGAACGCAACGCGCGCAACGACTTCGACCAGGAGGCCGTCCGCGTCGCGCG
Organism: Thermoleophilia bacterium; assembly: GCA_020438485.1. Lineage (GTDB taxonomy): Bacteria > Actinomycetota > Thermoleophilia > Miltoncostaeales > Miltoncostaeaceae > JAGQUM01. The sequence continues at coordinate 20,738 of JAGQUM010000034.1, forward strand.
GCTCGCGTCCGCCCAGATCGAGCAGCGGGCCCGCGAGGGAACCGGCTGCCGCCAGTATGGGCCGGAGGAGTTCGAGGCGTTCGTCGGGCCCGGCGCCCGCATCTACGCGACGGGTCTCCAGCTGTGCCCCGGCACCGGCCGTGCGCTGTTCCCGCAGGCCCCGGGGCGCCTCGCCGCCGCGGTGGACCGGGGTCTCATCGCCCGGCAGGGCTTCGCGCGCATCGACCCGGCGGCCATCCCGGGCGGCCGCGCGAGCGTGGCCACGGCCGCCCCGATCACCGTCAACGGCACCTCGTTCCAGGACCTCATCGTCGTGAAGCCCCGCGACGAGGTGCGGTCGGAGGTGGCGGAGGTCGCACCCCGCCTGGCGGCGGCGGCGCTGATCGGCCTGCTGCCCGCCGTCCTGCTGACCCTGCTGATGACGACGCGCCTCACGCGCCCGATCCGCGAGCTGCGCCGCGCGACGGACCGCGTCGCGGCCGGGGACCTGTCGGCCGAGGTGCGCCGCACGGGAACGGCCGACCTCGACGCCCTCGCCGATGACTTCAACATCATGGTGTCGCGGCTGCGCCAGCGCGACGACCAGTCGCGCGACTTCCTGATGAAGGTCACCCACGACCTGCGGACCCCGCTCACGGCGATCCGCGGTCACACGGCGGCCATGATCGACGGCATCGTCCCCGAGCACATGCTTGCCGCGTCGCTGCAGGCCGTCGACGGGGAGGCGCAGCGGCTGGAGCGCATGGTGGCCGACCTGCTGGACCTGGCCAGGATGGAGGCCCGGCGGTTCCGCCTGTCCGTGGTGAGCGCCGACCCCTCGGAGATCGTCGAGCGGACGGTGGCCGCGCACGCGGCGCGCGCGCGCGAGTCGGGCGTGGACCTGGGCTGCGACGTCGACGGCGGCCCCGCCATCGAGACCGACCCCGGGCGCATGGAACAGATCGTCGCGAACCTCGTGGACAACGCCATCCGGTGGACGCCTCCGGGGGGTACCGTGACCGTGTCGTCACGCGCGCTCGGCACCGGGGGCGTCGAGGTCGATGTGAGCGACTCCGGCCCGGGCGTGCCGCCGTCCCAGCGGGAGGAGGTGTTCGCGCCGTTCACGTCCCGCGAGACGCCGGACGGCCGCACGGGCACCGGCCTGGGCCTGGCAATCTGCCGTCAGCTGGCCCGCGCGCTGGGCGGCGACGTCACCGTGGGCGACGCGCCCCAGGGAGGGGCGCGGTTCCTGCTGAGGCTGCCCCGCGCCGCCCCCCCGCAGGCGAACGGGCCGGAGCCGCACGCCGGGGCGTGACGTCTCCGGCCCGCGGGCCGGGGGAACCGCGTGTGGGGGCGGCGCTACGTGTGCGCGCCCTCGTGCGGCGCGAGGACCACCTCGCCCCGCTCGCCCGTGCGCACGCGGATGGCGTCGTCGATCGTGAAGATGAAGATCTTCCCGTCCCCCGGCTCGCCCGTGTGGGCGAGCTCGAGGATGGCATCGACAGCGCGGTCGACGTCGCCGTCGTCCACGGCCATCTCCAGCTTGAGCTTGGGGCGGAGGAAGATGGTGGTCTTCGCCCCGCGGTAGCTCTCGGTGTAGCCCTGCTGCCGGCCCGAGCCCTTGACCTCGCTGACGCTCATGGACGGCAGGCCCATGGTCGCCAGGCGGTCTCGGATCGCGTCGAACGATTCGTGCCGGATGAACGCTTCGATCTTCTTCATGTGAATCGGGCTCCTAGTTGGCCGTCGCGGGACGGGACGCGGCGCCCTCGGAGAGGGGCTCCGCGGGGTGGTCGGAGTGCCACGACGTGGGCTGCGCGCCCGGGACCTCGATGAACGACTCGGGGTAACCGAACATGCCGTGCTCGGAGATGTCCAGGCCGTTGGCCTCGTGCTCCTCGCTGACCCGCAGGCCGATGGTGTACTTGATGGCAAGGAACAGGACGGCACAGGCGATCCCGGTGAACGCCATGGTGGCGACGATGCCGTAGAACTGCACCCACAGCTGGCCGAAGCCGCCGCCCACGAGCAGGCCGGAGCGGGAGTCGAGGCCGACCGCGTTCACGAGGACCGGGTCCATGCGGGCGGACGTGCCGAACAGGCCGATCGCCAGCGTGCCCCAGATGCCGGACACGCCGTGGGCGGCCAGGGCGCCCAGCGGGTCGTCGATGCCGCGGCGCTCGACGAGCACCACGATGATCGGGATGAGCAGGCCGGCGATGAGGCCGACGACGACCGCGGCCCAGTAGTCGATGAACGCGCACGACGCGGTGATGGCGACCAGGCCGCCGATGGCGCCGTTGCCCATCTGCGACACGTCGATCGTCTTGAACATCATGAGCGAGCCCAGCGTCGCGCCCAGGACGCCGGCCCCGGCCGCGAGGTTGGTGGACAGCAGCACGTCGGCGAAGTCGACGCCGTTGGCAAGCAGGGACGACGCGCCGTTGAAGCCCATCCAGCCGAACCACAGGATCAGCACACCGGCGATGGCCAGGGGGATGCTGTGACCCGGGATCGGGATCGGCTTGCCGTTGCGGTACTTGCCGAGGCGCGGGCCGATGACGAGGGCGCCGGCCAGCGCGCCCAGCGCGCCCTGCAGGTGGACGATGGACGAACCTGCGTAGTCAAGGAAGCCGTCCTTGAAGAGCCAGCCGCCGCCCCAGGTCCAGTGGGCGACGATCGGGTAGATCAGGCCGCAGAACACGACGGCGAACGCGATGTACGCGGGGAACTTCGTGCGGTCGAGCATCGAGCCGAACACGATGGCCAGCGAGACGGCGCAGAACGCCATCTGGAAGAAGAACAGGCTCGACACGGACGCCGTCGACGCGGAGAACACCGTGTCGACCGCCTCCGGGAAACCGGTGGCGTTGAAGAAGAATCCATGCTGGCCGAGGAAGTCGTTACCCGTGCCGAAGCCCAGCGCGAAGCCGCTTATCCAGAACATCAGCATGGCGACGGACATGTTGATGAGGATCTTGCCCATCACGGCGCCCGCGTTCTTGGACCGCGACAGCCCGGTCTCGAGCAGGGCGAAACCCGCCTGCATGAACAGGACCAGGCACGCTCCAACGACCACCCACAGGGAGTCGACGGCGGTGGTGAGGGACGTCACGCTCTGCTGCAGCGTGTCGACGGTGGGTGCGGGGGGTGCGTCCTGGGCGGACGCGAACGCCGGGAGCCCCAGCGTGAGGAGCGCCGCCGATGTCGAGGCGGCGAGGAGACGCGAGCGCATGGCCCTCCTTCCAGAAATGAAGGGGCCGCCACGCGGGCACACCCCAACCGATGAAGGGCAGGTTAGGAGCGCGCCGCATTTGGATCGTTGGCCCGAAGGAGAGACCTCCGGGCCGTGATGTTGTGCCAGATGTACAAGTCCCCGCGGGGGGCGCTACGCGCCGGCGGCGCCCAGGTGCGCTCGCGCCGCCCGCACGAACGCGCCGATCACGGGGCTGCCGGTGTCGGCCTCCGGATGCCACTGCACGCCCAGCAGGAACCCCTCGCCGCCCTCACGCTCGAGCGCCTCGACGGTGCCATCGTCGCTCCGGGCGGTGACCCGCAGCCCGCCGCCGACCCGGTCGACGGCCTGGTGGTGGTGAGAGTAGACGCGGTGGCGTTCCTGGCCGACCACCGACTCGGCCAGCGACCCCGGCACCACGTCGACGTCGTGGTCATTGCCGTCGAACGTACCCCGCGTGCGCATGTGGTGCTCGTGCCCCAGGGCGTCCGGCAGGTGCTGGGTCAAGGTGCCGCCGTGGGCGACGTTGATGACCTGGAGGCCGCGGCAGATGCCCAGCAGCGGCAGCCCCCGTTCGGCCGCCCTCCGGGCAAGCGCCATCTCCATCATGTCGCGTTCGTGCTGCGGCGGCTCGGCCGACGCGTGCGGCTCCGCGCCGTACGTGCCCGAGTGCATGTCGGCGCCGCCGATCATCATGATGCCGTCGACACGGTCCAGGACGTCGTCCGGGCGCGCCGTGATGTGCGGGTCGGGCGGGATCACCAGCGGCATGCCGCCCGCCGCCCACAGGGCGTCCAGGTACATGCGCGACACGACCACGGCCGGCATGTCCCACACCGCCCAGGACGCGCGTTCGAGCGGGGCGCACACCGCGATCGCGGGCCGTGGTTCCTCCATGGGTCAGCCCACCTTCCAGCCGAGGTCCGTCGTGTGCCCGTGAACGATGACGTACCGGGCGTCGCCGCGCCGGCCGCCGCGCACCACGGTGACGACCTCCCCCTCGCTCAGGGCGAGCTCGGGCGGTAGGCGCCGCGCGACCACCTCGCTGAGCGTCCCGTGGCGGTCCAGCAGCACCAGCACGTGGCGGCCGCTCAGCCCCCTCCAGACCAGTTGGGGGCGCCCCACGAGCGTCGCCCCCACGTGGGCGCGGAACGAGGAGCCGCAGCCCGGGCAGCGCACGTCGATGGCCCGCCCGCCCTGGTCGGGCACACCGCACCGCACCAGGCACGACGGGCACGGCACCTCCCGCATGAGGGGTCCGTGATCGTCGCCGGCCCGCCGCCGCTGGTCGTACGCGGCCCGTTTGCCGACGTCGCCCAGCACCTCCCACGCTGCGTTGACCCTGGTGGCCATGTCGTTGGCGCGGTCGCGCTGCTCGCTGGCGGCGTAGCGGTCGGGATGGAACGCCTCGATGGCGAAGCGCCACGCGCGGCGGATCTCGTCGGGGGTGGCGTCGGGAGCCACCCCCAGCGCGGCGTAGTGGTCCGGGGTCGTCACCGCCGGGCGGCGGGCAGCACGGCCTTCGGCACCTCCCCCGTGGGAGACGCGCCGGTGCCGAGCGCCGCCACGATGTACGTGGCGCGCCGGTTGAGCCGCGTCTCAGCCAGCCGGGTCGCCATGAAGCGGGTGACGCCCTGGTTGACGACCAGCCCCATCGTGGCGTCGGGCGTGCGGGCTCCGCGCCGCGTGAACGCGATCACCACGGGTCCCGGCGCCGTGGCCGTCGTGGCCAGCTGGATGCCGCCGCGCGTGCGGCGCACCGCGAGCCGTGCGACCCGCGCGGGCGCGCCGGGCTGCGCGGCGACGCCCGCCC
>JAGQUM010000074.1:0-317 GCA_020438485.1 Thermoleophilia bacterium
GATGGACGCGGAGGGGGGTCTTGGGGTGTTGGTTCTGTTCCGTGCGCGCGTGGGGGTCCCCCTCTCGCGCCGACCGCCGCGCCGGGGCGGCGGGCGCGGGGCGGGCTCGGCCGGGGCGGCGGGGGCCGGCGCGGGCGGCGCCTGGGTCATCAGGCCCTCGATGAGCTCCTTGGCGAACTCCACGGGCATCAGCTGCATGAGGGTGGTGGACAGCAGGTCGCCCACCTCGAGGTGGAAGCTCGCGGCCACCATGGGGCTGTCGGAGTCCTCGACCACGCCCAGCACGACGCCGTCGGCGGCCAGGTCCAGCGCCGAGA
>JAGQUM010000074.1:370-7290 GCA_020438485.1 Thermoleophilia bacterium
CCATCATCTGGTTCATGGCCTCGCCGAGGGCGCTCAGCTGGATCTCGTCGAGGGCGTCCCCCGAGCGGGTACCGGAACCGCCCATCATCAGGTCGGCCACGACCGAGGCGTCGCCGGTGGAGATCACGAACACGTTGGCGCCGTGCAGGCCCTCGGTGTAGTTGATCCGCACGACGGCGGCGGGGCGGTGATAGCGCTCCACGATCTCGCGCTCGGTCGCCACGCTGACGGTGGGCGTGCTGATGACGGCCTGGTGGCCCAGCAGCATGCTCAGCGTCGTGGCGGCGCTGGCCATCGAGATGTTGCCGATCTCCCCGAGGGCGTCGCGCTCGTCGTCGCTCAGCAGGCCGGCGAGTGCCTCGCTGCCCACGCCGGGCGCGGACGACGCGACGACGGGCCCGCTCGGCGCCGCGGCGGGCGCCTCGGCCTCGACGGGGGCCGCGGGCGCGGCGGCGGCAGCCGACTCCGCCTCCGCGTCTGCTCCACCCCGGAGGAGGGCGTCGATCTCTTCCTGAGAGAGGCTGTCGCTCATGCGGGGGCTCCTTGCGGGTACTCGTCGAGCTGGCGGGTGATCTGCACCGCGAGGCGGCGGCCGCGCGTGCCGGGCTGGGCCAGGAACGTGTCGAGCTCGCCGACGCGGACGCTGACGTCCTGTCCGGGGGAACGATCGAGGGGGATGACGTCGCCGGGCATGAGGGCCATGAGCTCCGACACGTTGAGGGTGGTGCCGCCGAGGGCGACGGAGACGGGCACCGTGGCGCCCGCGAGCTGGGACGCGAGGTTCTCGCGGTGCTCCGGGGTGTCCGACATCTGCTTGCCGGAGTAGTAGACCTGCGCGCTCAGCCCGCCGAGGACGGGTTCGAGGACCAGGTGCGGGACGCACAGGTTCAGCATCCCGGTCACGGTCCCGATGCGCATCTCGAACGAGATCAGCACGGCCATGTCGCCCGGGGCGGCGACCTGGGCGAACTGGGGGTTCATCTCGACGTGCTCGTCGCGGAAGTCGATCTGGGCGACCTGTGCCCACGCCTCGCGAAACCCCTGCAGCAGCACCTCCACCAGCCCGCGCGTCAGCGCGATCTCGATCTCGGTGAGCTCGCGCATCTTGCCCCGGTACGCACCCGGCCCGCCGACCATGCGGTCGATCACCGAGAGCGCCAGGGGCAGGTTCATCTCCAGCAGCGCGTTGCCCTGTAGCGGTTCCATCGAGATGACGTTGATCAGCGTGGGGAACGGCATGGACCGCACGAACTCCCCGTAGCTGACCTGGTCGGCGCTCGTCACCGTGATCTCCACGAGGGTGCGCAGCTGGGCGGCGAGCTGGGTCTGCACCACGCGACAGAACGTCTCGTGGAGCATCTCCAGCGTGCGCAGCTGGTCCTTGTTGAATTTGCTGGGGCGTTCGAAATCGAACGGGCGCACCTGCGCCTCGACCGACTCCTCCTGGATCGCTTCCGTATCCAGGTCGCCGGTCGAGATGGCGCTGAGAAGCGCGTCGATCTCGGCCTGTGACAAGACTTCCGACACGCCCTGTTCATCGGCGGCGCCCCGGTGAAGTTGAGAACCGGGCACGGATTCTCCCGCCGTGCACTATCCTGGCCCACCTCACGCTCGTACCAGGGGTTTTCGCCACATGCCCACGCAGGCACGCCAGCTGTCGTTCACGCTCGCCGACCGGGACCTGTCGGCCGTGATGCGCGTGCGCGACGAGGTCCGCGAGATGGCCGCGACCGTCGGGCTGGGCGAGCGGGCCCACGACCTGGCGGTGGCCGCCACCGAGCTGGTGGCCAACGCGCTGGAGCACGGCTGTCCTCCCGTGGACGTGACCGTGCGCTGGAACGGCAGGTTCACGCTGGACGTCGATGACGCGGGCAGCGCCGGCAGCCCCCCGGACTCGTGGGGGCTCGCCCCGCCGGGCCACACGGGCGAGCGTGGGCGGGGCGTCTGGATCGTGCGCCAGATGGTCGACAGCTTCGACGCCCGCAGCGGCCCGGGCGGCACGCACGTGCGGGTCTCACTCAGTCCGGACCGCGTGGACGACGCGATCGCCTGAGCCCGGACGACCGCGGGCCCGGCCGCGCGTTCGCGCGTGCCGGGCCCGCGGGGCCGTCCCACCGGAGGCGCGAACTCCTACTGGACCGCGAACTCCGTGTAGTACACGTCGATGATCTTCACCTCGGTGTGCTTGTTGATGTCCTTCACGATCTGCTTCTTCACCGCCAGGCGCCCGGCGGGCGTCGACAGCTCGGCCGCGGTGCGCGCCTGCAGCGCGGAGATCACGATGTCGCGCAGCTCGGCGTCCATCTCGAGCTTCGGCGGCTCCTTGCTGTGCCCGCCCGGCAGCAGCCCGGCGGAGGCCTTGGACAGCTGCAGCGCCACGCCGACCTTGGCCAGGTGCGGCTCGCTGCGGTCCGCGAGGTTCACGACGAACGGGTCGGTCATGGTGTAGACGGGGCCGGGCTCCTTGGCGGGGTTGCCGGCGGGGGCCGCATTGCCGGACGGCTTGAGGAAGAAGAGCGCCGCGGCGAGCACCACGAGCAGCACGGGTCCGACGATGATGAGCTTCTTTTTCACGGTGGTAGTCGTCCTGTGGGGGGTGGTGAACGGGCTAGGGCGTCGACGCGCGGCCGACGGGGTTGAGGCGCAGCACGAGGATCTCGACCCGGCGGTTGCGGGCCTTGTTCGCGGCCGACGTGTTGGTCGCGAGCGGGCGCGTGGCTCCCAGGCTCAGGCACTGCTGCGCGTGGGCGACGCCACGGGCGTTGAGCGCCTGGCGCACGGCGCACGCGCGCGCGCCACCGAGGAAGAAGTTGTCCGCGAACTGCGCCGTGTGGATCGGGTCGCTGTCGGTGTGCCCCTCGATGACGATGGGGTTGACGAGGCCCTTGACGGCGCGCGCGACGGGGTCCAGCAGCGTCACGGCCCGCGGGTCGAGCTGGGCGGATCCGGACGCGAACAGGAACGGCTCGGTGCGCAGGCGGATCGTGAGGCCGCGCTCGTCGATGCTGGTGCTCACCGAGTCGCCGGCACCCGCCTCCTTGATCTGGGCGTCCACCGCCTCCTTGGCTTTCTCCAGCTGCTTGTTCTCGAGGGCCGCCTCGGGCGTCGAGTTGACGAGGCTCACGCCGAACGCCGGCGAGATGTCGGCCTCGATCTGCATGGTCATCGAGTCCGCGGCCACCGCCGCGCTCTGGGCCGCGCCGCCCTGGTCGATGGGGCTGGACGCGCCCTCGAATATGCCACCCGAGAACGACTTGCTGAGCGAGTCCTTGAGCTGATCCCACTTGCCCTGGTTCACCACCGACATGGAGAACATCACCATGAACAGCACAAACAGAAGGGTCAGTACGTCTGCGTAGGTGATGAGCCAGCGCTCGTCCGCGTGCTCCTCGTGCTTCTTCTTGCGGGCCATCGTCGTCTCCCCTACGCCGCCGCGCGATCGGCGGCGGGCTCGGAGTCGCTCCCGCCCTCGAGCTCACGCTGGGCGGGCGGCAGGAAGCTCCAGAGCTTCTCGGCCAGAACGCGCGGGTTGTCTCCGCTCTGGATGGACAGGATGCCCTCGATGATGAGGATGCGGTTGCCCACCTCGGCCGTCGTGTGGCGCTTCAGGTGGTTGGCCATCGGGTAGTAGAAGACGTTCGCCACGGCCACCCCGTAGAACGTCGCGAGGAACGCCGCCGAGATCTTGGGGCCGAGCGTGTCGGGCTGGTCCAGGTGCTGGAGCACCGACACCAGCGACAGCACGGTGGCCAGGATGCCGATGGTCGGGGCGAAGCCGCCGCCGTTCTTGAAGATGGCCTGGCCGGCCTCGTGGCGTGCCTCGGACTCCTCCATCTCGGTCTCGAGGACGTCCTTGACCAGCTCGGGGTCGGTGCCGTCCACGATCAGGCGCACGCCCTTCTGCAGGAACGGGTCGTCCACGTTCCGCGCGTCGTCCTCGAGGGCCAGCAGGCCCTCGCGGCGGGCCTTCTCGGCGAACCCGACGAGCAGGCGGATGGTCTCGGGGCGGTGGTCCGGGGGATCCTTCATGCCCGGGCCGAGGCACAGCTTGACCATGGTGCCCAGGGCACCGAGGCCGGACGACGCGATCAGGCAACCCGTCGTCGCGCCCATCACCATGACGAACGCGGGGATGTTGATGATCCCGCCGATCGTGCCGCCCTTGAGGATCATCCCGAGGAGGATGAGGACGACGGCACCGACGATTCCGACGAGAGCGCTCACTGGACGATGGCTTCCTTGGGGCGGGGTTTTGCTAGTGCTGGTTCGCGGGCAGCGCGAGCGCGCTCACGGGGACGCCGGCGGTGGCGCGGCGGTAGCGCATGACCTTGTCGACCACCTCGTCGACCGACTCCGCGACCATGATGTGGCGGCGATCGATGAGCGCGATCGTGGTGTCGGGGGTGGCCTCGAGGGTCTCGATGAGCTCGGCGTTGAGAACGAACTCGCCGCCGTTGAGCTTGTGAAGCGTGATCACCTGGTCTGCCTTTCGGTTCTTGGCCGCATCCGTGCGGGACGTCGCGGTCCTGTCCTGTATCGGACGTCCGGCGGGCCGGATTGAGGAACCGGGTAACGCGGACGGGGGCCGCGAACGCGTCGCGACCCCCGTCGGCGAAACCGCTTATACGAGCGACTAGCGCTTCAGGCCGACGAGCTCCTGGAGCATCTCGTCGGACGTGGTGATGGCGCGGGAGTTCGCCTGGAAGCCGCGCTGGGCGATGATCATGTTCGTGAACTCGAGGGCGAGGTCCACGTTGCTCATCTCGAGGGCGCCGGCGGTCACCGAGCCGTGGCCCTGCGCGCCGCCGGGGTTGCCCACGACCGGAGCGCCGGAGTTGTTGGAGACGCGGTACATGTTGCCGCCGATGCGCTCCAGGCCGCCCTGGTTGGCGAACTTGGCCAGGCTCAGCGTGCCGATCTGGGTGGGCGTGCCCGCGGTGCTGATGGCGGTCAGCACGCCGGCCGCGTCGATGGTGATGGCGGCCGTCGTGGCCGGGTCCACCTTCAGGCGGCCCACGCCGCCACCGGCCAGGTCGCCCAGCACGTACTGGCCCGTGGTGGTGACCAGGTAGCCCTGCGCGTCGAACGAGAAGTTGCCGGCGCGGGTGTAGACCTCGCCGCTGCCCGCCGCCATGGTGTCGCCGGTCCACGTGGCCGTGGCGCCCGCGACGCGGAAGAAGCCGTCGCCGTTGATCATCACGTCCGTGACCTGGCCCGTGTTCTGGGTGGTGCCCTGCGTGAAGATCTGGTCGACGGAGTTGAGGCCCATGCCCAGGCCGACCTGGCGGGCGTTGGAGCCGCCGACGCCGCCGGCGACGGGGGCCGACGCGCCCTGCAGGGTCTGGTACAGCGCGTCCTTGAACGTGGTGCGCTGCCCCTTGAAGCCGAACGTGTTCACGTTCGAGATGTTGCTGGCGATGGTGTCCATCATCGTCTGGTGGTTGCGAAGACCGGAGACGGCGGAGAACATCGAACGCATCATGAGAGGGGGTCCTTTCCTCGTGCGGGTCCGCCCCCCCATGACTGGTCCAGGACGGGGCCCATTTTCATCCGTGTGTGAGTTGATCGGTACTGCGGGAACCGCGGTGACTAGCGCGCGACGACGGCGCTGTCGATGTTGGTGAAGACCTGCTCCTTCATGCTGGCCTGGTCGACCGCGGTGATGACCACCCGGTTCTTGACCGACACGACGAAGGCCATGTCGTCGACCATGACGAGGCTGTCCCTGGAGCCCTTCGAGGCCGCCGTCTGCACGGCGTCCTCCAGGCGCTGGGCCACCTCGGGCGTGACCTGGATGCCGCGCTGCACCAGCCGGTCGCGCGCGTGGGCGCTCCAGCGCAGGGGCTCGGCAGGCGCCTGCGGACCCAGCTGCTGGGCCAGCAGACGATCGAAGCCGGGGGCCGCCTGAGCGCCGCGACCGCGACCGGCGGGGGCCGCACCCCCGACGCGGTCGATGCCGCGGGCGGCATCGAAGCGGATGGCGTCGGTCGACATCAGTGGACCTCTTGCACCTGGGCGATGCCCACGCGGACGCCCCCGACGATGAGTGCCGAGTCACGGCCGCCGTTCTCGAGGACCATCTTGTCGACCCGCCCCGTGACCGGAACGATCGAGCCCTCGGGCACGTACGTCACCTCGCGGCCGATCAGGGCGGCGCCCTGGCTGATCTGCGAGCTCATGTTCAGCGACTTCATGTTCGCCGACAGGCTCGTGATCTGCTCGAGCTGCGAGAACTGGGCCATCTGGGCCACGAACTCCGTGTCCTTCATGGGGTCCAGGGGGTTCTGGCTCTTCATCTGCGCACCCAGCAGGCGCAGGAACGACGCGCTCGAGAAGATGTCGTCGTTGTTGGCCACCTTGGGCTTGGACGACGCGAGCAGGTCCTTCGGGTTGAACTGACCGCTGACGCTGGTGATGTCTGCCATCGGGTGTCCTTTCTCAGACCAGGAGGTCGACGGGGATGGAGCCGTCGGCCCGGGGCGCGGGGGCGGCCGTGGCGGGTGCGGTGGTCACGCCGCCGTCGCCGCCGTCCGCCGGGTCGCCCTCGCGGGCGGGGTTCCCGAACCGCTCGCGCGGCTCGCCGTGGTGGGCGATGTCCATGCCGGCCAGATCGAACCCCTGGGCCTGCAGCGCCTCGCTGAGGTGCGGCATCGCCTGCTCCAGCATGCGGGCCGCCTCGGGCTTGTCGGCCACGATCTGGGCCTGCAGCACGCCGTCGTGCATGACCATGCGGATCACCACGTGGCCGAGCTCCGGCGGGCGCATGTCCAGCAGGATCTCCTTGCCGCCCTGGTTGATGGACATGCGCACGCGGTCGGCGACCTCGTGGGCCAGGTGGGCGTGCAGGTGCGCGCCCGGCGCGGCCACGCCGGCACCGGCGCGGGAGGCGGTCTCGGCGCGGTGCGGCGCCATCGCCGGCG
>JAGQUM010000075.1 GCA_020438485.1 Thermoleophilia bacterium
CCGCCGCGCGGCGGCGACCGCCGGCCCCCGCATTCAGTTGGTGATCGCGCTGGTGATGGTGCCCGCCGCGCTGCTGATGGTGCTGGCCGTCATGGGCACGGAGCTGGTGCGGCAGGTGGCCCCCGTGTTCCGGGGGTTCTCGTGAGGCCCCGCGGCGGCGCCCCGGGGCAGGCCGTCGCGGAGTACCTCGCCGTGATCGGCGTGGTGGTGGCGCTGTTCCTGGTGCTCACCGCGACCCGCGCGCACCGGCCCGGGCGCCTGCCCGTCAACCCGATCACGCGAGTGGGGGTGCTGGTCGTGCCCCCACCACCGCCGCCCGTGGTGCGGGTCCGGCCCCCCGCTCACCGGCCCCGCGGCACGCGTCCGCGGCGCCCCCGGCCGACGGTGCGGGCGCCGCGATGGGCGCTCGGGAGATGACGTGGGCGCGCCGGGAGCCGTCTGGGCGACGGCCACCCCTCCACGAGGAAGACGGGGCGACGGCCGCGACGCGCGGGGTGCCCGGCCTGCGTCCTGCGTCCGTCTCGAGACGGCGTCGCACCGGTGCCCGCCGTGGTCGGCGAACGACGGGGAACGCGATGGGCCGGCTCGATCGGGGTTCCGGCGTGTCCCGCGCGACGTCCCGGGCGCCCGCCGGCAGCCCGCCGGACGTGCACGCCACCGGAAGCCGTTGAGCCCACGCGCGCGGACCCCGTCGGGCACCTGCGTGCAGGCCCCGCCTCCACACAACGGTCACGCGGGCGGCTTCGCCCGTCCGCCATGACCCCCGCGGCACGAGGGGTGGGATCTCCGCCCGGCGCCGGCGTGACGACCCGCCCGGCACCCGTCACGCCGCGTATGCCACGATGCGCGGTGGCCGTCCGACGGGCGGCATCGCGTGTCGTCAACCCCGAAAGGAACCCGATGAAGAGAACGTCCACCCTGCTTTCGCAGATCGCCGAGTCGGCCACGCTCGCCGTCGACGCCAAGGCGAAGGCGCTCAAGGCACAGGGCGAGGACGTCATCGGCTTCGGCGCCGGGGAGCCGGACTTCCCGACGCCCGACCACATCGTCGAGGCCGCCGTGGAGGCGTGTCGCGTGCCCAAGAACCACAAGTACACGCCCGCCGCCGGGCTGCCGGAACTGCGCGCCGCCATCGCCCAGAAGACCGCGCGCGACAGCGACTTCGCGTGCGAGGCAGGCCAGGTACTGGTCACGAACGGCGGCAAGCACGCCGTGTACACGGCCTTCGCGGCGCTGTGCGACCCCGGCGACGAGGTACTGCTGCCGGCCCCGTGCTGGACCACGTACCCCGAGGCCATCGCGCTGGCCGGCGGCGTGCCCGTAGACGTCTCCACGGACGAGTCCACCGGGTTCCTGGCCACGGTCGAGCAGTTGGAGGCGGCCCGCACGCCCCGGACCAAGGCGCTCGTGTTCGTGAGCCCCAGCAACCCCAGTGGCGCGGTCTACCCGCCGGACCAGGTGGAGGCCATCGGCCGCTGGGCCCTGGACAACGGCATCTGGGTGATCACGGACGAGATCTACGAGCACCTCGTGTACGGCGACAACCGCTTCGTGTCGATGCCCGCCGTGGTGCCCGGCCTGGCCGACCAGTGCCTGGTGCTTAACGGCGTGGCCAAGACGTACTCCATGACCGGCTGGCGCGTGGGCTGGCTCATCGGCCCGCCGGACGTGGTGAAGGCCGCGATCAACTTCCAGAGCCACACCACGTCCAACGTCTGCAACGTCGCGCAGGCCGCCGCCCTCGCGGCCATCACGGGCGACCAGTCGGCCGTCTCGATGATGCGCGACGCGTTCGCCCGGCGCGGCACCACGATGCACCGCATGCTCAACGAGATCCCGGGCGTCACGGCCATCGAGCCCCAGGGGGCGTTCTACTGCTATCCCAACATGTCCGGGTTGCTCGGCAGGCCCGCGGGCCCCAACGGGACGGTCTCGAATGACACGCTCGAGCTGGCGGCAGCGATCCTGAACGAGGCGAAGGTCGCGTTCGTGCCGGGCGAGGCGTTCGGCACCCCGGGGTTCGCCCGGTTCTCGTTCGCCATGGCCGACAAGGACATGGAGGAGGGGCTTCGCCGCATCGCCGAGTGGGCGGCCGCCTAACCACCCGACGCAGGCGGGGCCCGCGGTGAGCGCGCCCCGCCTGGAGCTGGACGACGTCCGGTGGTCGCGGTCCGGGCGCGAGATCCTGCGCGGCGTGACGCTGGCCGTCCCCGCGGGCGCCGTCACGTGCCTGCGCGGCGCGTCCGGCTCGGGAAAGAGCACGGTCCTGCGCCTGTGCAACCGCCTGGAGGTGCCCGACTCCGGCGTGGTGCGCTGCGATGGCGCCGACGTCGCCGGGTGGGCCGCCACGGACCTCCGCCGCCGCGTCGGCATGGCGTTCCAGCAGCCCGTGCCCTTCGCGGGCACGGTGCGCGACAACCTGCGGGTCGCGGCACCCGATGCCGGTGACGATGCGCTGGCTGACGCGCTCGAGCGCGTCGCCCTGCCCGCGTCCATGCTCGGCGCCGAGGCCGACCGCCTGTCGGGAGGGGAGGCACAGCGGATGTGCCTGGCCCGCGCGCTGCTGACCGGCCCGGCGGTGCTGCTGCTGGACGAGCCCACATCCGCGCTGGACGAGGCCTCGCGCGACGCCGTCGAGGCCGCCGTCGCGGCGTTCGTGGCCCGCGACGACCGGGCCGCGCTGTGGGTGACGCACGACGCCGCCCAGGCCGGGCGGGTCGGCGACCGGTCCGTGTGGCTCCGCGACGGCCGTGTCCATGACCGGGGACCCGCGTGAACGGCGACGTCACGTGGGTGGGGCTCGCCGCGTCGCTCGCGCTCGTCGCGGTGGCCGTCGCACTGTCGCGCCTCATGGCGCTGCGGCTCGAGCGCGAGATGGCGTGGGCGGCCGCCCGTGCGCTGGTGCAGCTGGTGCTGGTGGGCTGGGCGCTGGGGCTGGTGATCGACCCGTCGCGGCCCGTCGTCCTGGCGTGGGCGTGGGCGGCCGCCATGGTGGCGTACGCCGCGGTCGTGGTGCGCCGCCGGACGCCCGAGATCCCCGGCATCCTGCCGCTGGCGCTCGTCGCGTTCACCGCGGCCGCGGTCGTCACGCTGGGCGTGCTGTTCGGGCTCCGGGTGTTCCCGCTGGAGGGCAGGACGCTCGTGCCGCTGGCCGGGATGATGGTGGGCAACGCGATGAGCGCCACGGTGGTGGCCGCCCGCCGGGTGGTGGAGCTGGGCACCGACCGGCGCCGGGAGATCGAGGCGCGTCTGGCGCTGGGACTCGCGAGCCGCCGGGCCATCCGCCCGTACCTGGCCGCGGCGGTGCGCACCGCGCTGATCCCGCAGATCGAGACCACGAAGGCCGTCGGCCTGGTGTTCCTCCCCGGCGCGATGACGGGCCTCATCCTGGCCGGCGTCGATCCGCTGGACGCGGTGCTGGTGCAGGCCGTCGTGATGTACGTGGTGCTGGGGTCGCTCGCCACGACCACCACCGTGGTCGCCCTGGGCCTCTCGCGCCGGCTGTTCACGCCCGACCAGCGCCTCGTGCCCCTGACGCGCGTCGCCGACCCGGCCGCGTGACCGGCGCGCGGCCGGCGGCGTATACAGTGCGATGGGTGCCGGAATCTCCATGGCCATCGCGGTGAGCTCCGACCACGGGACGCCGGCGTTCGCCGAGGTCGCGGCCGCGGAACTCGACCACGTGTACCGCTACCTGCTGCACATGGTGCGCGACGCGCCGCTCGCGGACGACCTCACGTCGGCCACGTTCGAGCGCGCCCTGCGCGAATGGAGGCGGTTCGATCCGCGCCGCGGCCGAGCCCGGGCGTGGCTCATCGAGATCGCCCGCCACCAGGCGCTCGACCACTTCCGCGCGACTTCCCGCCGGGAGGCCCGCGAGCGCCGCGCCGCGCCGCCGGAGGCTCACGACGGGGGGGTGGGAGCGGCGCTCGGGCTGGCGCCCGAGCTGCGCGCCGCGCTGGGCACGCTGTCCGACACCGAGCGGGAACTGCTGGCGCTGCGCGTGATTCTGGACGTCGGCACCGAGGAAACGGCCCGCATCATGGGCATCTCGCGCACCGCAGTCAGCACGGGCCTGCACCGTGCGCTGACGCGCCTGCGCACCCGCCTGGGGGAGGACCCGCGCCGATGACGCACCCCGAACCACACGGCATGCCCGAGCCCGACCGCCTGGACGCGCTGCTCGACG
>JAGQUM010000035.1:0-18391 GCA_020438485.1 Thermoleophilia bacterium
TAAAGAACAGCCGCGGGCTTAAATGCCCGATGTTGGCAATGCCAACATCAAAAATGCCTTAGCAGGCTGCTTTGATGCAGACATTGGAATGGTCGAGGATGACGGGATCGAACCGACGACCTCCTGCTTGCAAAGCAGGCGCTCTCCCAGCTGAGCTAATCCCCCGGGTGCGGGCCTAGGGTAGCATCGCTCACCGTCCCGCCCACCCGGAGTCACGCCGTGCCGGAGCTGCCGGAATCCGACGAGGAGCGTTTCGCGTTCCTCGACCGCAAGCTTGATGAGCAACAGGTCAAGCACCTGGAGCTCGCCCGGATGGTGGGCGAGTACCGCGAGCTGCTGTACGACCTCCAAGAGAACCCGCGCAACGAGGACGCCCGGCGCCTGGCCCGCGGGCTGCCCGGAGCCCGCTACCGGGTGAGCACCACGTACATCCAGCAGAACTGGCTGCAGATCGAGGCGGAGCTGGGCAAGCTGTTCCCCCGCGAGGACTGACCGGCCTCAGCGCAGCAGGTCGCGCAGCGCCTCGTCCACGTCGGGGTGCAGGTACCCGAACCCCGCGGCCAGCGCCACGGCGGGCGTGACGCGCTGCCCGTGGAGGGCCAGCGTGGCCATCTCCCCCATCGTCAGGCGCAGGGCCGCGCCCGGGGTGGGCACGAGGGCGGGCCGGTGCAGGGCCGCGCCGAGGGCGCGCGCGAACTCGCGCTGACGGACGGGCCGTGGGGCGACGACGTTCACGGGTCCCTCGATGGACGGGTCCGCACCCGCCCGCTCGATGAGCCGGACGGCGTCGTCGATGTGCACCCACGACACCCACTGACGGCCCCCGCCGAGCGGCCCCCCGAAGCCCAGGCGAAACGGGGTGAGTTGCTTGGCGAGCGCTCCCCCGTGGGCGTCCAGCACGATGCCGAACCGGGTCAGTACCACGCGCACCCCGTGCGCCCGGGCGGCCAGCGCCTCGCGTTCCCAGGCCCCGCACGTCGCCGCCAGGAAGTCGTCGCCCGGGGGCGTCGCCTCCGTGCACTCCCGCTCGCCGGTGCCGTAGAACCCCACGGCGCTCGCGCTCACCAGCACCCGGGGGGCGCCGTCGGCCCTGAGGGCCTCGACGATGCCGCGTGTGGCGGCGCGGCGGCTTTCGACGATCTCGCGCTTGCGCCCGTCGGTCCACCGGGCGTCCCCGATGCCCGCCCCCGCCAGGTTCACCACCACGTCGCGGTCCGCGACGCCGGCGGGGTCCAGCCCACCCGCGGCCGGATCCCACCGCACTGCCACGGCCGCCCCGTCCACCGGGGTCCCCGCGCGGGACACCGCGGCCACGTCGTGACCCGCCGCGGCGAGGTGGCGGCACAGCCGCCGCCCGATCAGCCCCGTGGCGCCGACGACGGCCCAACGCACGCCTAGGCCTCCGCCACGGGCCGGCGATCGGCGCGGGCGAGGCCCAGCAGATCGATGGCACCGATGCCGGGCGGGGCGGACGCGCGCCCGATCTCCACGCCGTGCTCCGAGAACGCCTGCACCACGCGCTCGAGACGCTCCAGGACGGGCAGCGCGCCGGGGCCAGACAGGTCGGCCAGCAGCGCCACGACCGAGCGCGGCCCGTCGCTCCACAGCCCGTCGCCGCCGCGGATGGCGCGGCGCAGCGACATGGCCAGGTGGTCGAAGTGCTGCTCGTCCGCGTCGGCGGGCAGGGCGGCGGTGACCAGCGTCACGTGCCGCCGGCCCGACCGCGCGCGCTCCAGGGCCACGTCGATGGACCGACGCACCTCGTCCGGCACCGGGCCGCCGGGCACGGGGGTCGGCGCGATCAGCGCGGGCTTCTGCGGCAGGCCGTCCGCCCGGCGCCGGCGCGGATCGGTGGGCTCGCTCACTGTGGCGCCTCCTCCCTGACCGGTGGCTCCCCGTGGCCGTACGGCCGGGCGATGTCCGGGTGGCGGGCCAGCACGGCGTCGACGGCGGCGCGCTCGTCGCCGGTGAGCGGCGCGGCGGCCAGCGCCGCGTTCGCGCGTGCCTGTGCCGCGTCGCGGGCGCCGACGATCGCCGACGTCACCTCCGGGCGGCGCAGCACCCACATCACGGCGAGTTCGGCGATGCCGCCGACGCGGCCCGCGCCCCGGGCGATGGCGGCGAGCTCGCGCGTGGCCGCCACCCGCTCGGGGTAGGCCCCGTCGGTGAAGAACTCGCTGGCGGCCCGCCAGTCGTCCGCCGCGAACGTGGTGGCCTCGTCCATCTTGCCGGTGAACAGGCCGTGCGCCAGCGGTCCGTACGCGATGACGCCCACGCCGTGATCGGCGCACCAGGGCAGCTCCGCGTCCTCCACCTGGCGGCGGAACATGTGGTACCCGGGCTGGTACGACGAGAACGGCCGCGCCCGGTACGCGGCGTCCATCTCGGCGCGGTCGTAGTTGGACACGCCGATCCAGCGGATCTTGCCCTCGTCGCGCAGGTCGGCCAACGCGCCCATCGTGTCGGCGGGCGGCACGCCCGGCACGGGCCAGTGGACCTGGTAAAGGTCGACGTGGTCCGTGCCCAGGGCGATCAGGCTGCGCTCGAGGGCCATGCGCAGGTAATCACCCCGGGCCTCGCGCCAGATGCGCAACCCGCCGTCTCCCAGCTCCCACGCAACGCCGCCCTTCGTAGCCACGTGCACGCCGTCGGCCCCGCGCTCGCGAAGCACGCGCCCCACCACCCGCTCGGCCCGGCCCTGGCCGTAGATGTCGGCCGTGTCGATCCAGTTCACCCCGGCGTCGAGCGCCGCGTGGACCGCCGCGGCCGAGTCGTCGTCGTCGGTGCCTCCCCACCGGCCGCCGAACACCCACGTGCCCAGGCCGATGACCGACAGGTCGAGGTCGGTGTCGCCCAGCCGCCGTGTCTCCATCCGCCGCACCACCTCACGCGTGTTCGCCCCGGGGCGGGGATTCTAGGCGCTCGCGCGGCGCGCCGCGGGCCACCGACGGGTGGGGCGGCGACGTCAGGCCGACGGTTCGGCGGCGGGGTCCTCGGGGGCGGGTCCGTGGCCGTGTCCGTGTCCGGCGGCCGTGGCCCCACGGCCGGGCAGGAAGAGCGTCAGCACCAGCATCAGGGCGCAGATGCCCGCGTCCAGCCAGAACGCCCCGCGCATGCCGCCCGCCGTGGCCTCGGCGAGCGTCTTGCCCTCCTTCGCGAGGTCGGTCGCCCTCGACGACATCACGTTGACGACCAGCGCGGCCCCGGCGGCCGCTGCCAGCTGCTGCGCGGTGCCCACCATGGAGCTGCCGTGCGAGTAGAGGTGCCCCGGCAGCGCCGAGAGGCCCACGGTGAACAGCGGTGTGAACGCGAACGCAAGACCCACCATCAGCCCCACGTGCAGGGCGAGGATCGACCAGACCGGCGTCGAGACCGTGACCCGGGTGAAGCCCAGCAGGACCGCGAGGATGAGGACGCAGCCGGGGATCACGAGCACGCGCGCGCCGCGGGCGTCGAACAGCCGCCCGACGACGGGTCCCAGCAGCCCCATCGCGACGCCCCCCGGCATCATCAGCAGGCCGGTCTCGAGCACACCCACGCCGCGGACGTCCTGCAGGTAGAGGGGCAGCAGAATCATCACGCCGAGCATGCCCATGAACGCCACCGACATGATGGCCAGGCACAGCGTGAACCGGCCCACGGCGAGCGTGCGCAGGTCCAGCAGCGGCCCCCCACCGCGCTGCAGCGCGATCTGGCGCGCGACGAACAGCGCGAGCCCCGCGACCCCCACCACGACGGCCAGCACGGGCGACACGGGTTGGTGCCCCTCGGCGCCCAGCTGGCTGAGGCCGTAGACGAACGCCCCGAAGCCGACGGCGCTCAGTGCCACGCTCAGGACGTCCAGCGACGCCTGCCGGGCGGCCTCGCCGGAGGGCAGGTTACGGCGCCCCAGCACCGTCATGACCACCGCGATGGGCAACACGAACCAGAAGATCCACCGCCACGACGCGAACTCGAGGATGACGCCGGACGCCGTGGGGCCCATCGCGGGCGCCACCGAGATGGCCAGCGTCACCAGACCCATCACCTGCCCGCGCCTGGCCGGCGGCACGATGACCATGAGCGTGGTCATCAGCAGCGGCATCATGATGGCGGTGCCGGCGGCCTGGATGACGCGGGCGGCGACGAGCACGGGGAACGCCCACGCGACGGCGGCCAGCAGCGTGCCCCCGCAGAAGACGCCCATGGCCAGCGTGTACGCCGTGCGGGTGTCCACCCGCTGCAGGAACCATCCCGTCGCGGGGATCACCACCGCCATCGTGAGCATGAACGCCGTCGTCAGCCACTGAACCGTGCGGGCATCCGTGTGGAACGCGACCATCAGGCGCGGCAGCGCGTTCATCATGATCGTCTCGTTGAGGATCACGGTGAACGTGGCGAGCACGAGCCACAGCAGCACGCGCCCGTACGGGGCCTCGGGTGGGGCGGCCTGGGTCTGCGGGGTTGCGTCCTGCACGGGTCCTCCGGCGGCGGCACCCTGGCGGGCGCGGGCTGGGCACTGTAGCGGACCGGCCCTCGGGTCCCCCGGGACTCAGGCGGTGAGCGTCTCGGGGGCGGTGCGCTGGGCCGGCGTCAGCGCCAACAGCAGGCCGCCGTCGTCGTCGTACGCGGGAAACACGTCCAGGCTGGCGGCCCGGTCGGCGTCGAGGCCCGCGGGCCTGAACGTGCACGCCACCTCGAGTTGCCTCACACCCCATTCCCGGGCGGTCTCCACGGGGTCCTTGCCGTCCGCGAACGCCAGCCCGAGACGCGCCGACACCTCCTCGCCCAGCAGGTCGCGCTCCCGGTAGCCCGTCACGGCCGTCGCGGCGTGCCCGGCGGCGATGATGCGGCGCTGCTGGTCGCACACGATGAGGGCCGTGTTGGGGGCGGCGTAGTAGTCGTCCATCAGCTCGAACACGAAGCCGAAGCCGCACTTGGGGCACCCGCGGGGCTGGTGCACGGCGTGGCGCTCGGCCGCGGTCTGGCGCCGGGCGCAGCGAGGGCAGATGAACACGGGCATCGGCCGATGATAGCCCCGGCCCCGCCCCGCGCCTTCAGGCCCCGGTGCGGGGGCCCAGGGCCCTGGCCAGGAACGCCAGCGTGCGCTCCCGGGCAACGCGGGCGGCATGGGTGTCCATGTACAGGGCGTACTCGTGCGGCAGGGGCGGCACGCGCCGGCGCCAGAACAGCGTCTCGACGTCGACGCCGCGGGCCGCCAGCGCGCGGGCGAGGCGGTAGGACTGGCCCCGCAGCGGGTCGCCGTTGCCCACGGTGATGAACGTCGGCGGGAAGCCCGGGGCCACGTCTGCCGCGGGGGGCCCCGGGGGGCCTCCCCAGAGGTACGTGTCGCGCAACCCCCGCCCGAACGGCGCGGCCGGCCCCATCGCGTCGAACGGCAGGAACGCCGAGTGGCACACGACGCCCCCCACCCCGCCCGGCGGCCCGCCCGCGGGCACACCCAAGGACCCGGCGAACGCCGGGTCACCCAGCGCGGCGGCGGCCTGCAGCGCGATGTGGGCACCGGCCGAGTCGCCGGCGAGCGCGACCCTGCCCGCGTCGATGTCCCAGGTCCCCGCGGCGGCGACGAGCGCGCACAGCGTCGCCGCCGCCTGCCGCACGGGAGCCGGATACGGCGCGATGCCCGCCAGGCTGTACGCCGGGACCGCCACGAGGACGCCGCGGGCCGCGAGGTAGTGCGCCATGTTCGCCACGAGACGCGGCGAGCCCATGATGAAACCGCCGCCATGCATCCACACCACCAGCGGGTGGGGGCCGGCGGCCCGGGGCCGGAACACGTCCACCCCGACGTCGGGGGCCCCCTCCACGGCGACGGGGACGCCGGCCGACCTCTGCGTGGCCGCGTGGATGGCGGCCATGTCCGCGGGCGGCCGGAACGGAGGGGTGCGCCGGAACGCCCAGCGGGTGACGTGCGACCACATGGCCGCCGGATTGTGCCGCCCCGACCGGACACATGACGAACGTCAAGGTCTCACGCCGGGGCGCCGATAAGAGGGCAGCACCGCAGTCCAAGGAGTGGACCCTGTTCTTCCCGGCCGACATCCGCCGACCGGGCTCCCGGCACGGATTCGCCGCCGGTGTCGCCCTCATGGCATGCCTGTTCGCGCTCGCGCTCGGCGCGGCCACCGCCCACGGCGGTGAGCTGACGCCTTCCCTGCGCGCGAAGGTCGCGGAGCCGGCCGCCGCGGACGCCACGATCCCCGTCATCGTCACGCTCACCGACCAGGTCGACGCGTCGAACTACTCGGGCAGGCGGGTCGCACTGATCGCCGCGATGAAGCGCACGGCCGCGGCGACCCAGCCGGACGTGATCGGCCAGCTGGACGGCGACGTCACCCGCTATTGGCTGATCAACGCCGTGGCGGTGGACGCCACCCGCGACGAGATCGCCGCGCTGGAGGCCGACCCGCAGGTGGCAGCCGTCGACTACGACCGCCCGGTGCGGATCGCCGACGCCGGCCCCTCGATGAACTCGCTGACCACGTTCCCGGACGCGGGCGAGGGCGACTGGGGCCTCGGCACGTCGCGCACCCCCGCGGCCTGGCGCCGCTTCGGCGTGACGGGCGCGGGCGTGACGGTGGGCAGCATCGACACGGGCGTGGACCCCTCCAGTCCGGAGCTGGCCGGGAAGATCGTCGCGTTCCGCGACTTCATCAACGGCCGCCCGGACGCGTACGACGACAACGGGCATGGCACGCACACCATCGGCACGATGGTCGGTGGCGCCCGCGGCGGCGCCCCCATCGGCGTGGCGCCCGGAGCAAGGGTGTTGGTGGCGAAGGCCGCCGGGGCGAAGGGCGTGGGCCCGGGGTCGGCGCTGCTGGCCGCGGCTCAGTGGATGAGCGACCCCGACGGCAACCCCGCCACGGCCGATCAGCCCGTCGTCGTGAACAACTCGTGGACGGCGCCGGACGCCAACGACCCCTGGTTCCGCGACATGATCCGCAATTGGCTGAGCCTGGGCATCGTCCCGGTGTTCGCCACCGGCAACAACGGCCCGGGTCCGGGCAGCGTGGGCAGCCCCGCCGGCTACCCCGAGGTGCTGGCGGTGGGTGCGTCAGCCGAGGACGGCAGGCTGAGCGACTTCACGGCGCGCGGCCCCGTCAACTGGCTGAACCTGGACGGCACGGGGCCTGCGGCCGGCACGCAGATCATCAAGCCCGACATCGTCGCCCCCGGCGTCAACATCACGTCGTCGGTGCGCGACGGGTACATGTCGTCCACGGGCACGTCCATGGCCGCCCCGCACGTCTCGGGGGCCGTCGCGCTGATCGCGCAGGCCAACCCCGGCGTTCGGGGGGCCGCCGCGATCGAGCTGCTGAAGCGCACGCGGACCGACCTGGGCGCCCCGGGTCCCGACCCCGTCTACGGCGGTGGCCAGCTCAACGTCGAGGCCGCCGTGGCCGGCGCCGTCGGCGCCCCGGCGACCCTGCGCAAGGTGCAGACCCGTGTGCTGCGCGCGACGCGCGGCCGCGTGGTCAGCGGCAAGCGCGTCACGTTCGTGGTGCGGGTCGCCGGCGCGTCGAAGTACCGCTGGCGGGTGAACCGGCGCGGATGGAGCCGCCCGACGTCCGCCGCCCGCCTGCGCCTGCGGCTCGCGGCCGGCCGCCAGCTGGTGGAGGTGCAGGGCGTCGACCCCGTCGCCGGCGTCGACGCGACCCCCGCCCGGGCGGTGGTGCGGGTGCTGCGCGCGCTTCCGCGCAATGTGGAGTTCGCCCGCGCCAGACGCTAGCCCGCGTCGTCCGCCCACGGCGGCCGGGACGGGTCGGGGTCACCGGGCACCCGGTAACCCCACGCGGGGTGGTCCAGGCGGCCGCCGTACGACGCCTGCAGGGCCCGCGCGAACTCCACCGCGTCATCGTCGTCCGTGAGCGTCTGCGGATCGAGGATGGTCGTCGCGAACGCGATGACGCGCCCGGCGCCGACCTGCCGCGAGATGACGGCGGGTGCGTCGTCCAGGAAGCGCGCGACGACGGTGGCGCCGTCGGGCACCGCGGCGAACGCCCGGGCCCTGGGGGCGTAGACGGGTACGAACAGCTCGCCGGCCGGTCCGCTGGGGCCGAGGGAACCGGGCAGCACCCGCAGGGTGCGGCCCGTCCGGGCGGGTCCCAGCGGCGCCCCCACCAGGGTGGTGCGGACGGCGGCCAGGGACCGACCGCGGGTGGTCCGGGTGAATGCGTCCGGGTCGGCCACGACCAGCGTGCCCCCACGCCGCACCCACGCCACCAGCGCCGCCGCGAACGCCGGGTCCAACGTGTCGGCGCGTGGCAGCCAGACGACGCGCGCGGCGGCCAGCCGGGCCGGCGCCCGGGCCATCGCGGCGTCGGCGTCGAACGTGAACGCCCCGTGGGCGCGTTCGCCCAACAGCCCGTACAGCGTGTAGAGCTCGTCGCCAGACGTCAGGTAGCGGTCGTCGCCGGTGAGGTGCGGCTGACCCTGCGCCTCGGACGCGGTGGCGTAGACCACGCGGACGGCCGGGTCGGTGGGCGGGTCGGGCAGACGAGTGCCGCGCAGGTCGGCGGCCAGTCTCAGCATGCTGGCGTAGAACGTCCGGTCGGTGACGCGCGGGTTGTCCGACGCGAAGATGCCGAGGTCGCCGGCGCCCGCGCGCAGGGCCTGCCCCGCCCACGCGTAGAGGTCACCGGTGGTGGGCGTGTAGCCCGAGTACGTGAAGCCCTGCAGGATGATCCGCGTGGGCTTGCCGGTGAGATCCGACAGGAACTTGGCGGCAAAGCCGGGGTTGTAGCGGCCCCTGCCGGGCCGCAGGTTCTCGGCCAGGCTCACGTACGGGTCGGCCTCGACCGCGTCGGCGAAGCCGAGGCGGCTGTAGTCCCAGGGCACGAAACCGCGGATGAAGCCGTAGTCGTTTGGCAGCACCCTCGCCCGGCGGTCCAGGCGGCGGATGAGTGACGCCTGCTCGCGCTTGAGCGCGAAGAAGCGGTCCTGGGCCCAGCGGTTGTACGCGACCCACCGAAGGCCCTCGCGCGACGCGGGGCGGCGAGGCGCCGTGGCCGAGGGCGGCGCCTGCCCGTACCGTCGCACGCCCGCGCGCATCATCCGCGCGTACGGGCTGCGCAGCGCCCGGCGGCCGCGGGGCAGGCGGATCATGGGCTCGTCGCTTCCCTGGTACAGCGACGCGTACGGTCGCCCGCGCAGCGTCGGGACGATGCGGCGGATCTCGGCCAGCGACGCGCGCCGGTACGCGGGGTCCACCAGCGAAACGCGCTGCGTGTAGGCCCGCGGGTTCACGGACGGGTCCATCACCGTCGCGCCCCCGTCGAGCGCGTTGCGCGCGGCCCACACCTCGTACGCGACGTCCCAGCGCAGCCCGGTGGCGCGGTACAGGCGCGCGAAGTTGCGTGGGTTGCGCCAGCGCACAGGCTCGTTGGGCGCCAGCGGCAGGGGCGGGAACGGCAGCGCGCTGGGCCCCGTGAACCACAGCCCGTTGCGGCCCGCGGTGGTCAGAACCCCGTTGATCACCCGGTACCAGCGCGCGGGACGCACGGGCAGGCGGCCCGGGCGGTACGACGGCAGCTCGTCCTGGTTGAGCTCGTGCCCCCAGCTGGACACGGACCCCATGGGCCGGTCGGCCAGGGCGGGAGGCGCGGCGGCGGCGAGCGCGGCGGCCGCGGCGGCGACGGCGATGGCGATGGCGGGGCGGCGGGTCACGGACGCCAATGCTGCCCGGTTGACGGCCCGGCGTCCAGGGACGGGGGCGGCCGCGAAACCGCCCGCGATGCGTGGCCGGCCGCACGCGGTCGGCGGTGGGGCCCCCACGCGTCCCGGTCGTGCCGCGCCGGGGTTCACCGCGCGCCGCGGGGCGCCCCCGGCCCGGGAGCGGGAGCGGGGCGCACCGACGGATCCCGGGCCCGTCGCGCGGGCACGGCAGGACTGCCCTCCCCCACCATCACGTCCCGTCGGGGCTCACCGCGCGCCGGGCCGGCCTCCGCGGCGTGCCCGCGTCAGGGGTACAGACAGTACGTGAGGTTTCCGCTTGTGTAGTACGCGTTCCCCGTTCCCTGGTTGTCGTAAAGCGTCCTCACCAGGCGCTTGGACCACTCGCACGTCTGAACGACGTACGTGTCCGGCGTCGTCCGGGTCCAAGGACCCAGATGGTCCCGGTCGCGGGGTCGTTCACGATGTGCTGATAGGGGAGCCCCTGGGCGTTGTTGCTCTTCGCGGGCACCTCGTACATGTGATGCAGCACGGGATGCACCTCGTTCTACCCGCCGGTCGCCGCGATAATCGCGGCTGCAGTGTGGGCGCCTGCCGTCGCCACCCCGGCGCACCGGAGGGCGCCGGCTCACCCGGTGAGGATCCTGGTGGCCTTCATCGGGCACCCCCCGCCGTCTCGCACGTCGCCACGCGGTGTCCGTCGCGGAGCATCTGGCATGCGTCGAGGGCGTTACCCGCGACCCGTGCTCCTGCGGGCACGGCCCTGCCGCGGGCCGCCGCGTCGCGGAGGGCCGCGTCGACGTCGTCCGCCGACATGGACGGCGGGAACGCGAGGCTCGGCATGAGGATGTTGCCCGTCCCGACGTCGTAGCCGTACGGGGCGGTCAGGCTCAGCCGGGACCCGTCGCGGCTCACCGCGAACACGATGTCCTTCGGCAGCGCGGGCCCCAGCGTGGCCGACGTGGGCAGCGCCCCGGTTGACCTCACCGACTCGTAAAGGGCGGTGATGGCGTCGTCGTACGTGGTCCCCGCCGGGAACACGAGCGACGGGAGGGCCCGCACGGACCGGATCGACGGGGACCCCATGGACTGGTCGAGCCACGGCGCGCCCTTCAGCAGCGCGTCATCGCTCAGGCGCGCCGCGGCGGCCCCGGAATCGACGGGGGCACCCCCGGGGCCGGTCGCCACGCGAACGGGCACCTGGTCGCCGGAGTGGTCGTCGCTCTGGGCCAGCCCGGCGCCCAGCACGCCCCCCGCAGTCAGCACCGCGGCTCCCGCGAGGGCCGCGACGCGCCTCCTCGCACGTCCCCGCATGTCCACCCTCCCCTCGTCGGCTCGCAGGCGGCGTGAACGACCCCGCCGGCGCCACCGGGAGTGGATCGCGACCGAGCCGCACCGCCTATCGAATTGAGAGATAGCACACCCCAAGGCACCGTCAAGCGCGGTGGGTCGTCATCCGCGGGCGCGGTGCGCGCGCCGGGTGACGCCCGACCCGCCCACGGCGCGACGACGGGGTTCAGATGCCGTCGCCGTTGACGTTCTCGGCGATGGTGTACCGCAGCGTGTCCGATCGCAGGCCCAGGCGCAGTGTCTCCAGCGGGATGACCTCGTCCGGGGGGATGTTGCCGACGTTCACGTTGGGCCCGAACTTCTGTACGAACCACACCTGCTGGGCCTTTTGCGGGGCCTCGAACAGCAGCCGGTTGGGGTCGATGGCGTGGACGATCTCGTCGATGAGGCCCATGCGCACCTCGCCGGAGCCGCGGAAGATGCCGGCCGTGCCGCTCTCGCGGGCCTCCGTGATGACCTTCCAGGCGCCCGCGCGCAGCTCCTCCTCGATCATCGTGACCCACTTGTACGGGGCGATCACGACGTCGAGGTCCTTGGAGCCCACCTCGCTGAGCACCACGAAGTCCGACGCCAGCCGCCGGATGAACTCCAGCTTGCGCTCGTGGGGCAGCGTGATGGTGCCGTCGCTGACCTCGACGTGCGTCAGGCCCAGCTCGTCCATCCACGACCGCCAGCGGTCGAACTTGTTCTGGGCCAGCGCGACCTCGAAGAACGTGCCGCCGATCACGGCCGGGATGCCCGCGTCGCCCAGCACGCGCACCTTCTCGGTGAGCTGCGGGCTGACGTACCCCGTTCCCCACCCCATCTTCACGATGTCGATGTAGTCGCCCGACGCGTCCAGCATGTCGTGCAGCTGGCGCACCGACATGCCCTTGTCGATGACGTGCGTGATGCCGTGCTGCCGGGGCTTCGACGCCCGGTTGGGCACCGACAGGAAGTCCGGGAGCAGGCCCTGCGCTTGATCCGTGCTCACGTCGCGGTTCCTTTCGTCGTTCACCGGGCCGCCGCGGCAGCCTCGCGGCCGGCCGTGCGCCCGAATACCACGGTATCCAACAGGGAGTTGCCCATCAGGCGGTTCGTGCCGTGTACGCCGCCGGTGATCTCGCCGGCGGCGTACACGCCCGGCAGCGTCGTGGCGGCGGCCCCGTCGATCGCCAGGCCGCCGTTGCGGTAATGCAGCACGGGGTACACCAGGACGCGGTCGCGCGTGATGTCGAGGCCCGCGCCGGCGTAACGCTTCGTGACGTACGCGAGCCGGGCGGCCGTGAAGCCGGCCCCGTGGGCGCGGTCGATGGCGGGGGTGTCCAGCCACACGCCCCGACGGCCGTCCGGGGCCTCCACGCCACGCCCGTCCGCGACCGCGGCGATGATGGCGTCGGCCACCACGTCGCGGGGGGCCAACTCGTCGACGAAACGCTCGCCGTCGGCGTCGTGCAGCGTGGCGCCATAGCCGCGGGTGGTCTCGGGCAGCGCGTAGCCGGACAGGGCTTCGGGCCACACGGCCCCCGTCGGGTGCCGCTGCCACGAGTCGGCGTGAACGGCGCGGGCGCCGAGCGCCACGGCCATCTCCAGCACCTCAGGCGTCGCGTCGGGGTGGTTCGTGGACGCCTCGCCCACGCGGTCGGCCTCGCCCCGCAGGCCGCCGCCGGCGGCCAGCACCACCGCACCCGCGTCGACCGCCCCGGCGCCGTCGCCCTCCAGCCGCAACCGCCACCCTGCCGCCGTGGGCGCCATGGCGGCCACGGACGTCGACTCCCGCACGTCGGCACCCGCCCCGCGCACCCTCGCGCGCAGGGCCTTCACCATCTCGGCGCCGGTGCGCTCGCCCGCCTGCAGCAGGCGCGGGCGCCGGGCCCCGCCGCAGCGCAGGATCCGCAGGCGACCGCCGTCGCGCGAGAACTCCACGCCGGCCTCGGCGAGCCACGCGATGGCCCCGGGGCCGTGCTGGGTGAGGTGGCGAACCAGCGCGGGGTCCCCGTGGTGGTGGCCCGCCGCGAGGGTGTCCTCGTAGTGGTCGTCCCACGAGTCGTCGTCGCCCATCGCGGCCTGGATACCGCCCTGCGCGCGACCCGTATTGGACGCCCCGAGCCTGGACTTGGTCACCACCAGCACGCGGGCTCCGGCCGCGCGCGCTTCGACGGCCGCCGACATGCCCGCGCCCCCGGAGCCCACGACGACCACGTCGTAGCCCGCGTCGCCGCTCATTCAGATCGCCACATGACGCGCATAAGGGAAGATTATTGCGTGGCGCCGTCGCGGTGGGCCACATCGGGCAGGGCCGCCGAGGTGGCGAGCTCGTCGTCCGCGAACTCCAGGAACGCCCGGGCGGCGCGGCGAAGCGTGCGGTTGGCGCGCCGTACCACCCAGAACTCGCGCTCCATGCCCCGCCCCCGCACGGGCAGCGCCACCAGGCTGCCGTCCGCGGCCTCGCGCTCGACGGCCAGACGCGAGATGACCGTGATGCCCAGCCCGTCGAGCACGGCCGCCTTCACGGACTGCTGGAGGCCCAGTTCCATCGCCACCCGCAGGTCGCGGTCGCGCACTCCGGCGGCGTGCAGAGCGTCCTCGAGCACGGCACGCACCCCGGAACCCTCCTGCTGCATCAGAACGGGCTCGTCGGCTAGCTCCGCGACGTCCACCGCGTCGCGCCGCGCCCACGCGTGCGACGGCGGCACGATCACCACGAGCTCATCGCGCATGAACGGCGTGAACTCCAGTCCCCGGTGGGGGCGCTGAGCGCCCACGACCCCCATTTCCAGATCGTCCTCGAGCACCCTGTCGCAGACCGATTGGGTGTCGGTGACGACCAGGCTGACGGTGACCCGCGGGTGGCGGGCCGCGAAGCGGCCGAGGATGCGGGGCAACACCAGCTCGCCCGGTCCGGTGGACGACCCCAGCACGAACGGCCCGGCGACATCGCCGCCCAGTTCCTCAAGCTCGCGGGTCAGCTCCTGCTCGACGGCGATCATGCGCCTGGCGTGCCGGTGCGCGATCTCCCCCGCCTCGGTCAACGCCACCCGCCGTCCGGCGCGGTCCAGCAGGCGGTGGCCGAGGGCGTCCTCCAGCGACCGGATCTGGAACGACACGGCGGGCTGGCTGATCTCGAGCGCGTCGGCCGCATGGGAGAACGAGCCCTTCTCGACGATCGTCCGCAGCGTGCGCAGGTGACGCAGGTCCATAAGGAGATTCTATCGGCGCCAACAAGGCGCGCCCCGCGACCGCACGGGCATCCGCCGGGTCAGGGCGACAACGACGTCCGCAGGAGGTCCGGCGTGAGACCGGCGATGCGGTCCACGATCAGGTGGCACCGGGCCACGACCGCGGGATCCGGCGGGTAGTCGGGGTTCGGGACCGCCACCACCCGCATCCCCGCGTCAAGAGCCGAGCGCAGTCCGGCGGTGGAGTCCTCGACCGCAACGCACCGGGCGGCGTCCGCCCCCAGCCTGGCCGCGACCTCAATGTAGATGCCAGGGTGAGGCTTGCCGCGCGCGACCTCCTCGGAGGCCCCGAACGCGGTGATCTCCTGGGCCATCCCGCCCAGGTCGATCATGAAGGCGATGATCTCGCGGTTCGACGACGACGCGATACCGCAGGGGTACTCGCGCGCCATGCGCCGCACGGCGTCGACCGCCCCGGGCAGGAACGGCGGATCCGCCCGGTACGTGGCGATCAACCGGGCCACGACCTCGTCGCGAATCTCGTCCGGCGTCATGGGAACGCCCAGCTCCCGGTGCATGTAGCCGGTCCACTCGGGGGAGCTCATGCCCATCATGTCCGTGTGGGCGCGGTCCGACCACGCGCCACCGCGCTCGCGCGCGAGGTCCTCGCGGACGCGGTCCCAGACGTGCTCGGTCTCGGCCAGCGTTCCGTCCATGTCGAAGATGACCGCCGCGACGTCCACGGCGGGGAATCTACCCGGAGCCCCCCGTGCCCGGTCCTCCCGCCCGGTTCACGCGGTTGCGGCCGCCGTGCTTGGCGCCGTACAGCGCCCCGTCGGCCGCGTCGAACAGCGTTCCGGGATCCAGGCCGTGGAACGCGACCGCCGCGCCGATCGACACCGTCACGTCGAGCCCCGCCACCAGGTGGTCCGACACGGCACGCCGCAGGCGCTCGCCGATCGCCTCCACCTGATCCACGTCGTCGTCGCGCACCAGCATGGCGAACTCCTCCCCGCCCAGCCGGAAGAGCGCCCCCTCGTGCCGCGTCGCGCCCTCCAGGCGCGCGGCGACACCACGGATCACGTCGTCGCCCCGGGCGTGCCCATGCGCGTCGTTGATGGCCTTGAGGTTGTCCACGTCGATCAGCAGCAGCGCCAGGCGGTCCGTGCCGCGCGCCCGTGTTGCCTCCCATTCCTGCACCGACGCCTGCCACGCCTTCCAGTTCGGCAGCCCGGTGAGCGCATCAAAGCTGGCGTCGGTGTCGAGGCCCAGCGCGCGCATTCGCAACGCGCGGCCCACGAGCATCACGGACGCCACGACGGCGAGCGCGCCCGTCCACGCCTGGGGCGAGTCCCACAACGCCGAGGGTTTCGTGATCGCCGTGGTCGCGACGACGAGCAGCGCCGAGTACAGCCCCGCCGCGATGGCGCAGGGCCGGGCGAACGACGAGCTGGCGGTGACCAAGAGCAGCGCGAAACCCGAGAGGCCCCACAGGGGCGGGTCGGGGATGAACAACGCACCGGCGAAGCACGCGCCCTGCCACACCATCCACGTGGCCATGAGCACCGCCTGGGGATTGCGCCATTCGCGCACGCGCATTTGGGCGACGCGGTGGACGACGGCCCCGCACGCGGTGCCCGCGACCAGCGTCCACCCGGTCCACGGGACCGCGGCCAGTTGGGCGCCGAACGCCGCCAGGTATTGCACCGTCGCCTCGCGCCGCTGGCGCTCTGTCATCGCGATCAGGTGCTCGCGCTCGAGCAGCCGCCGCACGGGGCCGTCACCGGCCCGCGGTGAGGAGGATGCGTCGACGGCGCCCAGCGAGGGGCGCGTGGCCGTGTCGCCCCGGCGCCGTTGAGGCCCCGCCGCGAGCGGCTCCGCGGCGACCACGCGGTCCCTCCCCCCCGCCTTCGCGCGGTAGACGGCGTTGTCGGCGCGTCCCAGCATTTCGGCGAACGCCGCCCCGTGCTCCGAGACCCCCACCGACACCGTCACGCGCCGCCCGCCCAGGGGGCGTGCGCCGATCGCGCCGCGGATCTCCTCTCCCAGGGCTCGCGCGTCGACGCCCGTGTTGGCCGGGGGGACCACCACGGCGAACTCCTCCCCGCCCACGCGATACACGGACCCGCGGGTGCCCACCACCCGGCCGATCTCGCGCCCCACCGCAGCGAGGATGCGGTCGCCGGCGGCGTGCCCGTCCTCGTCGTTGACCGTTTTGAAACGGTCGATGTCGACCATGAGCACGGCGGCGGGCGCGGGCCCGGATGACGTGTGCTCGGCCAGGGCGCGCCGGTTGAACTGCCCCGTCAGCGGGTCACGCTCAGCACGCCACGACGAGGCGGCCTCGCTGCGTCGCGCCAGCCCCTGCACGGTGGCCAGCACGAACACGATCATCGCCG
The DNA here is from genome assembly GCA_020438485.1 of Thermoleophilia bacterium. GTDB lineage: Bacteria > Actinomycetota > Thermoleophilia > Miltoncostaeales > Miltoncostaeaceae > JAGQUM01. The sequence continues at coordinate 16,583 of JAGQUM010000035.1, forward strand.
TGTAGAAGTAGGCGGGTGGGTAGTCGGCCAGGCGCTCCCAGTCGACGGCGGCGCCGACCGCCAGCACCATCAGCGCCGACACCACGGCGAGGGGCGCGACGTGCCGGGTGGGAAGCACCGGCGTGGCCATGATGGTGGGCACCGCCAGCAGCGGCACCATGTACTCGGCGGGGCCGTGAGCCAGCAGGCACACCGCCAGCAGCGCCAGCTGGGCGAGTCCCCACGACGCCCACACCGACGACGCGCCCCACGCCCGCTGCACCCGCGGCCGTTTGATGGCCAGGAGGGTCCCGAGACCCACGCCCATCGCAACGAAGGGCAGCCAGCCGATCCACGGGGCCGTCGCGGCAAGGGCAGCGACCAGCGCCATCGCGCCGGCCCGGTGGATGGGGCCCATGGCGATGCTGCGTTCGGTCACCGACCGAGCCTCGGCCGGCGTGAGGTGAAGTGTGCTCAACACGTGGGATGCCCCGGCGTCGACGGCGTGTCGCCCGAAGGTGTCCGCCGATCCTAGACGCCTCCGCGCGAAACACCAGATTCTCCCGCCCGCCGGACTTCCCGGCCGCCCTTGCACTCACTGGTTACTTGTCGTAACCTCGGACCGATGGTTACCCATGGTAACCCAGTCTCCCCGAAAGGCGACACACGCATGAACCGAGTCGAGCACCCGTCGCACCTGCCTCTGCTTCCCCTGGAGGAGGCCGTGCTGCTGCCGGGCATGACCGTCACCGCGCCCCTGCAGGGCGACGCGCAGACGGCGGCCGTCGACCGCGCGCTGGAGCACCACGACGGCATGCTGGCCGCCGTCCCGCAGCTCGACGGCGCCTTCACCCCCATGGGCTGCGTGGTGCAGATCACCGGGCAGATCGTGCTGCCCGACGGGTCCCGGGGCGTCGCCCTGGAGGCCCTGCACCGGGCCGAGATCGGCGCCGCCGCCCCGCGCGACGACGTGCTGATCGTGCCCGTCACGCCGCGTCCCGACCCCGAGGACGTCAGCCCCCGTGCCCGCGAGCTGGCGAAGGAGTACCGCGCCGTCGTGGGCGAGGTGGCCGCAGCCCGCGGCGACGGCGGGCGAGTCAGCGCCTTCCTGCGCACCATCGACCACCCGGGTCGCCTGGCCGACACGCTGGGCTACGCGCCCGAGGTGGACGCCGCGCGCAAGGCCGAGGTGCTCGCGACGCTCGACATCGAGCGCCGGCTGGAGGCCGCCATCGCCGCCCAGCGCGAGCGCCTGGCCGAGATGACGCTGCGCCGCCGCATCCGCGACGACGTCACCGAGGGGTTGGAGCGTTCCCAGAAGGAGGCGATCCTGCGCCGCCAGCTCGACGCGATCCGCAAGGAGCTTGACGACGCGACGGACGAGACCACCGACGACTGGCGCGAGCGCATCGCGAACGCCGGCATGCCCGAGGCGGCCCGCAAGGAGGCCGAACGCGAGCTGGCGCGCCTGGAGCGCATGGGTGACGGCGCCGAGGCGGGCATGATCCGCACGTACCTTGAGTGGATGGTCTCCATCCCGTGGCAGACACGCTCGGACGACCGGCTCGACGTGGCGGAGGCGCGCGAGGTGCTGGACGCCGACCATGCCGGCCTGGACAAGGTCAAGGAGCGCATCCTCGAGTACCTGGCCGTGCGCAAGCTGCGCCGCGACCGCGACATGGGCGACGCGTCCAACGGTGTCATCCTGGCGCTCGTCGGCCCGCCCGGCGTGGGCAAGACGTCGCTGGGCGAGAGCATCGCCCGCGCCACCGGGCGCGAGTTCGTGCGCATCAGCCTGGGGGGCATCCGCGACGAGGCCGAGATCCGCGG
>JAGQUM010000035.1:18550-40221 GCA_020438485.1 Thermoleophilia bacterium
CACGTTCCGCGACCACTACCTGGACGTGGAGCTGGACCTGTCGGAGGTGCTGTTCATCGCGACGGCCAACATGGTCGACACGATCCCGGCACCCCTGCTGGACCGCATGGAGGTCATCCAGCTGGACGGCTACACCGAGGACGAGAAGCGCGCCATCGCGACGGGGTACCTCATCCCCCGCCAGGTCGAGCGCAACGGCCTGCGCGACGGCGAGGTCACGCTGACCGACGACGCCGTGCGCGCCATCATCGGCGACTACACCCGCGAGGCGGGCGTGCGCGGCCTCGAGCGCCAGCTGGGCAAGGTCATCCGGAAGGCCGCCACCCGCGTGGCCGAGGGCGAGGCGGACCCCATCACGGTGGGCGCCGACGACCTGGTGCCCGCGCTGGGGCGGCCGAAGTTCCACCACGAGGCGGCCGAGCGCACGGCCATCCCGGGCGTGGCGACCGGCCTGGCCGTCACCGGCACGGGCGGTGACGTGCTGTTCGTCGAGGCGAACGAGATGGCCAAGGACGGCGGCGACGGCCTGGTTCTCACCGGGCAGTTGGGCGACGTGATGCGCGAATCCGCGCGGATCGCCCTGTCGTGGGTGCGGGCACACGGGCACGAGCTGGGCATCACCGACCACCAGCTGACCGACCGCAGCGTGCACGTGCACGTGCCGGCCGGGGCCATCCCCAAGGACGGGCCGTCGGCGGGCGTCACGATGATCACGGCGCTGGCGTCCCTCTACACGGGGCGCGCGGTCAAGCCCACGGTGGGCATGACCGGCGAGGTCACGCTGCAGGGCCGCGTGCTGCCCATCGGCGGGGTCAAGCAGAAGCTGCTGGCCGCGCACCGGGCGGGCCTCAAGGACGTCATCATCCCCGAGCGCAACCGCGGAGACCTCGACGACGTGCCGGCGGCGGTGCTGGAGGACCTGCGCGTCCACCCGGTGCTGACCATCCAGGAGGTGCTGGACCTGGCCCTGGAGCCCGCCCGCACCCCCGGGGCGGTCGCGACGGCGTAGCGCGCGCCGCGTAACCTGGGAACCGCGATGGACTGCGGAGACCACCACCCCGTCTGCCGGAGGTACCAGTCGGCGGCCGAGCTCCTCGGCCGCCGCTGGAGCCTTGCCGTCATCCGGGTCGCGCTGGACGGACCCGCCCGGTTCGGCCAGTTCCGCTCCAGCGTGGACGGCCTGTCGGCACGCCTGCTGGCCGAACGTCTGCGCGAGCTCGAGGAGGTCGGCGTGTTCGAGAAGACCCAGGTGGGTCCGCGCACATTCGAGTACCGCCTCACGCCCAAGGGTGAGGCGCTGGCCCGGGTGATCTCCGAGCTGGAGACCTGGGCGAACTCCTGGGACTGACGCCTGCCGGCGCGGGGGCCTGACCGGGGTTCGCCGGGCATCGGGGTGGGGTGAGCCGACGTCCTGGTGTGGCCGCGATTCCCGGTGGCCGTCGAGGCGCACGCGCGGTCCGCTGACCCCCGTCGCCTCGCGACATGGCCGGACCCCGGTCGTCACGCGGAGGGGACCAGCCGTTCGGGGCGTGGCGGACGCCCGGGTGAGCGACGTTGGCCCGGGGTCGCCCCGCCGGAGACCTGGACCAACGCCGGGAACTCCGTGGGCGCCGTCAGCCGGCGACCACGCCCGCGTCACCGGCGGGGGCGTGGTCCTCGCGCATGCCCGCCGCCTCGTGCACGCGGCGCAGCCACGACGGGGCCCACCAGTTGGCCCTGCCCAGCAGCCCCATCAGCGCGGGCACCAGGAACGCCCTGATGACGGTGGCGTCGATCAACACCGACAGCGCGGTGCCAACGCCCAGCAGCTTGATGAACACCATCTCGGACGTGGCGAACGCCCCGATCGCGGCCATCAGCAGTACGGCGGCGGCGGTCACGATGCGCCCGGTGCGGGCCAGGCCCACGGCGACGGCCTCGCGATCGTCGGCGCCGTGGCGGCGGGCCTCCATGATGCGGGCCAGCAGGAACGTGCCGTAGTCGGTGGACAGCGCGAACGCCACCGCGAACAGCAGGATCGGCTGCGTCGACTCAAGCGCCCCCTGGGATGTGAAGCCCAGCGGGCCCTCCAGGTGGCCGTCCTGGAAGATCAGCACCAGCAGTCCGAACGTCGCCGAGATGGTCAGCGCGTTCAGGATCACCCCCTTGATCGGCAGAACGACGGAGCCGGTCATGAGAAACAGCAGGACGAGCGTCGTGCCCACCAGCAGCCCCAGCGCCCACGGGATGCGCGCGGCCAGCACGGACTGCTGGTCGAGGAAGCGGGCCGTCTGGCCACCCACGTCGACGTGCAGCGGGCTGGGGATGCCGCGCAGGTCCCGCACCAGGTCCTTCGTGGCGCGGTCCAGCTCGGGACCGGGCGGGATCACGTCGATGCGCCACACGCCGCCGCCCAGGTCCTGCGCCGGCGACACGACCGCGCCGTTCGCCGCCTGCTCCACCCGGGCGCGGTACGCCCGGACGTCGGCCGCCGCGTCGGGGCCGCCGCGCAGCGCGAGCAGGATGGGAGCGGACGAGTCGCCCGCGTACGACGCGGCCAGCGTGTCCGTCACCTGGCGCGCGGAGTGCCGTTCGGGCAGCACGGACCCGTCGACGGACGTGAACCTCACGCCGAGGAACGGCGACCCGAGGGCGAGCAGGGCCGCGCCGACGACGACCGCCACGATCGCGGGGCGGCGCAGCACGCCGCGGGTCAGGCGGTACCAGCCGGCGCGGGGAAGCTCGACGTCGGTCGGCTCGCGGCGCACCAGGCGCCGTGGCGTCAGCGCGTCCACGCGGCGGCCCAGCAGCGCCAGCAGGGCGGGCAGGATCGTCAGGGAGATCGCGGCCGCGGCGAGCGGCACGGCGATGCCCGCCGCGCCCATCGACTTCAGGAACGTCTGCGGGAACACGAGCAGGGACGCCAGGGCGGCCGCGACGGTGAGGGCGCTGAACACCACGGTGCGGCCGGCCGTGCGCACGGTGGCCGCCGCCGCCGGGCGCGGGGCGCGCCCGTGGGCCAGCTCCTCGCGGAAGCGTGACACGATCAACAGGCTGTAGTCCACCGCGAGGCCCAGCCCGAGGCCCGTCACCAGGTTCAGCGCGAACACCGAGACCCCCATCGCGGTGGCGTCGATGACGCGCAGCGCGAAGAACGTGGTCATCACGGTGGCGCCGCCCACCAGCACCGGCAGCAGGGCGGCGACGGGGCTGCGGAAGATCAGCAGGGCCAGCACGAACAACAGCGGCATGACGAGGAGCTCCGCCCGGGCCAGGTCGGACTGCACCTGGGAACCGATCTGCTCCTGGAGGACCGCGCCGCCACCCAGCGTGGCCCCCGTGCCCTCCAGCGCGTCCTGCGCCCGCGCGACGACGTCCGCGTCGTCGGCGCCGTCCTTCAGCACGCCGGTCACGAGGGCCGACGATCCGTCGCGAGCGACCATCGCCGGATCCCCCGGCGCGGGCGTGGCCACCCGGGCCACGCCGTCGACGCCCCGTAGGCGCTGGGCGACCGCCGCGACGTCCGCGCGCGCGGCGGCGTCGCGCAGCCCGCCCGGCGTGGGCACGATGGCGACCAGCCCCGGCCACGCGTCCGGCCCGGTGGCGCGCGCCACCGCGGTCCGGGCGGCGGCGCTGCGTGAACCGGGATCGTCGAAGTCGTCGCCGGCCTTCAGGAGACCCGGCAGTGGGCCCCCGAACGCCGCGAACACCATCACCGTGATCAGACCGACCGTGACCACCAGCCGTGGGCGGAATGCGGTCCATCGGGAGAGCCGTTCCACGTCTGCCTCCTTCGGGCAACGTCCGTAACTTTACGGTCGTTACTTTACGGTCGATCAGTTATCTGTCAAGGTCCGACCCATGAGTTCTGACGAATCCGCTGCCCGACCCCGCCGCCGGCGCAACCCCCGCGGCGAGGGGGCGCGGTTGCGCGACGAGCTGGTCGAGGCCGCCAGCGACCTCATCGCCGAACACGGGAGCGCGGAAGGGGTGAGCATCCGCGCCGTCGCGCGGCGAGCCGGGGTCAGCGCGCCGTCCGTGTACCTGCACTTCGACGACCGCGACGCGCTGATCTCCGCGGTGCTCGTGCAGCGCTTCGCGGACCTCGGGGACGCCGTGGTCGAAGGCATCGAGGCGGCGGGCGGCGACGCGTCGCCCTTCTCACGGCTGGTGGCGGGATGCCACGCCTACATCGCCTACGGACTGGGCAACCCGGGCCACTATCGCGTGCTGTTCGGCACCCCCGTGGGGCCGTTCAGCCCCACCATGTCGAGCGCCGCCGCGGAGTCCCTGAACCTGCTGGTCGAGGGCATCGCCCGGTGCGAGGAAGCGGGCGCCGCCATCGCGGGGACGCCGCTCGACGTGGCGACCATCGTGTGGTCGTCTCTGCACGGGCAGGTGATGCTGCGCGTCGTGAGCCCGTCGTTCCCGTGGCCGCCGGTCGACGCGATGCTCCTGCCCCTGCTCAGGGGGCTGGTGCGGATGCCGGACGTCACCGCCGGGGGGTGAGCGTCACGGCGGGGCCGCCGGCGCGGCCCCTCGGCGAGATCAGGCCTCGGCGGTGAAGTGGTGCTCGCCCGCGTCGCACCAGAAGATCAGGCGTCCGCCGGTGGTCTGCGCGACGCAGTCGCCGTCGCGGGAGTGGTCAGGGCACGGGCGGTGCACGCCGGACAGCAGCCCGTCCGTGCTGATGGGCGCGCCGAAGCGGATCGCCGTCGTGCGTTCGATGAGCGCGGTCGTCGTCCTCATGGTGGGCCTCACCCCTCTCTGTCGTTTGCGGTGTGCGTGGTGGATTCGAGGTCGGCGCGGAACTCCCTACCCATTCCGAGCGCGCCCCACAGCAGTGCGTCAACGCTGTCCCCGTCGCGGCTGGCCACGCGGTGGCGCAACTGGTCGAGGCCGTCCTCCAGCCGCCCGGGGTCCAGCGGGGCGCGCGTGGCGCGCATCACCTTGCCGTATCGGGTGGAGTGCACCTTCTCGTCCACGTTGAACAGCTCCTCGTGGAGCTTCTCGCCGGGGCGGATGCCCACGACCTCGACGCGGATGTCCTTGCCGGGCTCGTGCCCGGAGATCTCGATCATGCGGTGGGCGAGGTCCATGATCCTCACCGGCTCGCCCATGTCCAGCACGAAGATGTCGCCGCCGTCCGCGATGCCGGTGGCCTCGATGACCAGCTGCACCGCCTCCGGGATGGTCATGAAGAACCGCGTCATCTCGGCGTGCGTGACGGTCACGGGGCCGCCGGCCGCGATCTGGCGGCGGAAGATGGGCAGCACCGAGCCCGAGCTGCCCAGCACGTTGCCGAACCGCACGGCGGCGAACCGCGTGGTCGACGACGCGTTGCGCGACTCGATGATGCGCTCGGCCAGGGCCTTCGTGGCGCCCATCACGGTCTTGGGCTCCACGGCCTTGTCGGTGGAGATGAGGCAGAACCGCTCGACGCCGTGTTCCTCGCACAGGTCGGCCATCAGCTCGGTGCCCAGCGCGTTGTTGGCGACGGCCTGCAGCGGGTTGAGTTCCATCATCGGCACGTGCTTGTACGCGGCGGCGTGGAACACGATCTGGGGGCGGTACTCATCGAACGCCCGCCCCATGGTGACCGGGTCCTTGCAGTCGGCGACCACGGGCGTGAGCCCCGTCCAGCCACGCTCGCGCAGCTCCAGGTCGATCTCGAACAGGTTGTTCTCGGAATGGTCCACCATCACCAGGCGGCGGACGCCCAGGGCGGCCACCTGGCGACACAGCTCGCTGCCGATGGAACCGCCGGCACCGGTCACCATCACGATCTTGCCGTTGAGGTAGCGCGCCACCTTGGCCAGGTCCACCTCGATGGGCGCGCGGCCCAGCACGTCCTCCACCCGCACCTCGCGCAGCCGGCGCACTGTCACGTCACCGGCGATCAACTCGGGCAGGCTCGGCAGCGTCTTGCACGTCACCTTGGCCTCGCGGCAGGCCGTGACGATCTCCTGGCGCACCGAGCCCGAGGCCGACGGCATGGCGATGATGACCTCGTCGATCTCCAGCTCGCGCAGCAGGCGCGGCAGGTCGGCGCGGGTGCCCCGCACGCGCACGCCCATCACGCGCATGCCCTGCTTGCGCAGGTCGTCGTCCACGAGTCCCACGGGCGTGTAGCCCAGCGCGCGGTTGCGCTTCATCTCCTTGATCATGATGTTGCCGGCCTCGCCGGCCCCCACCACCAGCACTTCCTTGCCCCGGCTGACGATCTCGGAGCGGGGCGGGCGCTCGATGATGCTGCGCACGAGAAAGCGCGCCCCGGGCACCAGCACCATGCTGAACAGCAGGTGCGCCAGCAGCACGCCTCGGGGCACCGACGGCACCCGGTCGGGCTGCCAGAACGTGAACACGGCCATCACGATGAGCCCCGCCAGCGCGCACGCGCCCAGGATCGTCTGGATGTCACGCAGGCTCGTGAAGCGCCACCACTTGGTGTAGAAGCGCGCGACCACGAACACCAGCAGCGTGATGCACACCACCAGCCACACCGTGTCGTTGAACAGCCGGTCGTAGCGCCGCGACGGGTCGCCGTCGAAGCGCATCTGGAACGCCAGCCAGTACGCGAACGCCACCAGGCCCGCGTCGGCGGCGGCCTGGGCCAGCCGGTGCAGCGCCGTGCGCGGCGTCAGGCCGAGGAGCCCGCTCACCGGCCCGCCGCCGGCGCCAGCATCAGGTCGAGCAGCACGCCGGGGTCGCGTAGCGGGGGCGCGGCGTCGCGGGCGCGGGGCCGCACGGCCACGTCGGACGCGTCGTCCAGGCGGATGAGGCGGCCCTCGTCGATCAGGCGCCGGTCGACGGCGCCCATCGTGCCCGCGAACGGCGTGTACGCGGGCACGCCCAGCGCGACCGCCTCACGGTTCATCGTGCCTCCGGCGCTCACCACCAGGTCGGCAGCGGCCACCAGGCTGGGGCCGTCGACGGGCCGGTCGGGGACGATGGCGCTCGTTCCGGCCAACTGGCGGCGCTGGTCATCGGTACGCGGAAGCACCACGGTCTGCACCTCGCTATCGCCCAGGAGCCGGGCAAGGGTAGCGGCGAAGACGTCGTTCGATATGCCCCGATGGTACAGCGTCACCTCGGGGGGCGGGCGCAGCACCGCCACGACCCCGCCGGCCGCGAGGCCCAGTTCGGTGCGCACGCCGCCGGTGTCGAGCGCGTGGTCCGCCAGGTAGTACTCCTCCTTGAGGCCCGGGTAGCGCACGAGTTTGGGGGAGCGGATGCCGAACCGGGCCAGCGCGGCCTCCGGGATGGCGTCGGGCACCAGCACGCGGCGCGCGAACCGCCCGTTGGTGTGGTGCATCACGGCGGCGAACTCGTAGTCGAACATCGTGACCTGCGGAGTGCCGGCCGCCCGGGCCGCGATGGGCTGGTCGGTGCTGCCGTGCGCGATGGCCAGGTCGAAGCGCTCTTCCCGGGCGAAGCGGGTGAGTGCCGTGGTGCGTCCCAGCATGGCGCGTGCCTTGCCGGCGCGGCCCGCGCCGCCGTGGGCGCCCACGACCGTGTGCGGGATGCCGAACCGGTCGAGCAACCCGATGGTCTGCGCGAAGTCGCGCGACGTGACGGTGACCAGGTGGCCGCGGTCGGTCAGCCGCGCGATGAACGGGCGGAAGATGACCGCGTGCGGTGAGTTGGTGACGTCGAACCAGATGCGCAGGGGACGCGCATCGCGCGGCGAGCCGGACGTGGCCCTCACCCCACCGCTTCGCGGGCCTGGACCAGCGTGTTCACCACGTGCGCGGCCTGCTCTGCCGTGAGGTGGGGGTGCATCGGCAGCGCCAGGACGGTGCGCGCGGCCTCCTCGGCCACTGGCAGGTCTCCCTCGCGGTAGCCCAGGTGGGCGAACACGGGCTGAAGGTGCATGGGGATGCCGTAGTAGACGGCGTTCGCCACGTCTCCGTCGGACAGCGCCTTCTGCACGGCGTCGCGGTCGCCGCAGCGCGCCATGTAGAGGTGGTAGATGTGGCGGGCGCCGTCGCGCTCGACGGGCAGGGACAGGTGCTCGCCCAGCCCCGCTTCCGCGTACGCGGAAGCGGCCGCCCGGCGGCCGTCGTTCCACGCGTGGACGTGCCTCAGGAAGATGCGGATGACCGCGGCCTGCAGGTCGTCCAGGCGGGAGTTGTAGCCGACCTCCTCGAACACGACCTTGTCCCTGGAGCCGTGGAAGCGCAGGCGCTTGACGCGCGCCGCCACGTCGGGGTCCGCGCACACCACCATCCCGCCGTCGCCGATTCCCGGCAGGTTCTTGGTGGGGAAGAAGCTGAACGTGGCGATGTCGCCCAGGGCCCCGACCGGCGTGCCGTTCAGCGACGCACCGTACGCCTGGGCGGCGTCCTCGATGACGGGCAGACCGTGGCGGTCGGCGATCTCCCGCAGGGCCGGGATGTCGGCCGGGTGCCCGAAGATGTGGACCGGCAGCAGCGCCTTGGTCTTCGGGGTGATGCGGGCCTCGACCTGGGCGGGGTCGATGCAGAAGTCGTCGGGCCGCACGTCGACGAACACCGGCGTGGCGCCCATGCGCGCGATGGCCTCGGCGGTCGCGTAGAACGTGTACGGCGTCGTGATGACCTCGTCGCCGGGGCCCACGTCAAGAGCGTTCAGCGCGATGACCAGCGCGTCCGTGCCGTTCGCGACCCCCACGCAGTGCCGGCCGCCGAGCTCGCGACCGATCTCCTCCTCCAGCGCGGCCACGTTGGGCCCCAGGATGAAGCGGCCGGTGTCGAGGACGTCGGCGATGGCGGCGTCGATCTCGCCCCGCAGCGGGCCGTACTGGGCCCTGACGTCCATGAGGGGTACGTTCACGTTCGCTCCCTGGTCGAGCGTGGAGGATGACGCCGGCGGGTTGATCGCGGCGGCGGCGCATCGCGGTGCGCGGCGCGCCACAGGGGCGCGCGGTGACCGATTCTACCAACCCGCCCGGCGCCGGCCCCGGCTCAGTCCGGCGCGGGCGCCTCCACCCGGGGCAGCACGACCCGGACGGTGGTCCCGAACCCCTCCCGCGACGAGGCCGTCGCCTCGCCGCCGAACCGCTCGGCGATGTGTTTGACGATGGACAGCCCCAGGCCCGTGCCCCCCATCTGTTTGCTGCGCGACGGGTCCGCCCGGTAGAAGCGCTCGAACACGTGCGGCAGATGGCGTTCCGGGATGCCGACCCCGTTGTCCATCACCTCAAGGGCCACCCAGTCGCCCGTGCGCTCCGGCGGGGGTTCGGACGCGGTCAGCCGGGCGACGACGGTGGACTGGGGCCCCGAGTAGCGCACGGCGTTCTCCATGAGGTTGCGCACGACGGTGCCGGCCATCGTGGGCGTCAGCGGCACCCACGTCGGCGGGCATGCCTCGACGGCCAGCGTGATCTCCTGCGCGGCGGCCTTGTCGGCCAGCTCGTCGCGCGTCTGACGGGCGACGGCGGCCAGGTCGGCCTGCTCCCCCGACGGGTTGCCGGGATGCGACTGCAGGTCGGACAGAAACAGGATGTCGCTGATGAGCGCATCGAGCCGCTGGATCTCGGCACCCGCACGGCGCACGAACCGGTCGTGCGTCGCGGGGTCGATGTCGGGGTCCTCCAGCGCCTCCAGCATGCCGCCGAGGCCGGTGAGGGGCGTGCGCAGCTCGTGAGAGACGTTGGCGACGAACTGGAAGCGCAGCTCGGCGTACGCGACGGCCTCCGTGAGGTCGGTCAGATGCACCAGCGCCTCGGCGGCCCCCGCACCTCCCAGCGGCTCCACCTGCACCCGGTACGTGCGCCGGTCGGTGGAGAAGAGCCGCAGCTCGATGGTCCGCGGTACGCCCTCGCGCAGAGACCCGGCCACCGCCTCGGCCAGCCGATGCTCGCCGAACGCCTCGAGCAGCCGCTGCCCGGGCGCGACGTGGGGGAACCGCTCGCGGGCGCGGGCGTTGGCCTCGACGACGTGGGTGTCGGCGTCGACGCGCAGCGCCGCCAGCGGCATCACCTGGAACGCCCGGTCCACCTCCGCAGGCGCACCCGCCTCGTCAGCGTCGGCGGTGAGGTCCCGGCGCGCCGCCGCGCGCTGGCGCAGCACCACCGCCAGCAGCAGCGCCGTGGTCAGCCCGAGAATGCCCGCCACGATCTCCACGCCCCCACCCTCCCATACGAAACGCATACCCGCCGCGCGTTGTCTCCACGGATCCACGTGTCATCGTGCGCGGGTCTCCGACCAGGAATTCGCTGCGTGTCTCCGCTTTCCGCATATCGCTCATGTCACATCCGCCGCGCCCTGGGCGCCGCCGCGTGCGTGTCCGCGGGCGCCCTGCCCGGGGCACCGGCCGCCGCGGCGACGTCCGTGCAGGCGCTGCCGACCGCCCCGGCGCGGGGACCGGTGGTGGTGGCCCCGGGCGTCACGTACCAGCGGGTGGCCGACGGCGGGAGGGTCCTGCACGTGGTCCGCACCCGCCCGGGGGTGGCGGGGCTCGCGCCCCTCCTGCCGGGAGGGTCCGTCAGCTCCACCGGCAGTCTGCTGAACGCGGTCGCGGCGCGGCAGGCGACGGTGGTGGCCGCGGTCAACGGCGACTTCTTCAACCTCAGCGCGTCGTACCCCAGCGGCATGACCGTGATCGACAACCGGCTCATGTCCGAGCCCGAGCCCAGCCGGTCGGCTCTGGTCATCGGGGCCGACGGCCGCCTGTCGGCGGGGCGCTTCACGCTGGCCGGGTCGTGGCAGACAGTCGCCCCGGACGGCACGCCCGTCGGCGCGGTGCGCAGGGTGCCGGGCCTCAACCGGCCAGGCGAACGTCCCAGCGAGATGCTGCTCTACACCCCGGACTACGGGCGCGTGACGCCGGCGGGCCCGTCACGCAACGAGGCCGTCGTGCGCCTGGACCAGGGCGCGCCCGGCATCGCGGCCGTGGGCTCCGTCACCGGAACCGTGGTGGGCCTCGACGACTCCGGCGGCACCGCCGTCCCGCCGAACGGCGTGGTCATCACGGGCCTGGGGTCTCAGCGCGCCTCCGTGGTCAGCGACCTCCCCTTGGGCCAGCGCGTGCGCATCGACACGTCCGTCGGGGGGTTCCCGGCCGGAGCCCAGGCCGTCGGCGGCGGCCCCCTGCTGGTCGACGAGGGGGCCCCGGTCCCGAGCGCGTCCGAGGGGTTCACGCTCTCGCAGGTGACGCAGGCCACGTCGCGCACGGCAGTCGGGCAGCTGCGCGACGGCGGCTACATCCTCGTGACCACCGAGGGGGGCGCCCAGGGCTCCGACGGCGTCACGGCGGCCGACCAGGCCCGGATCATGGCCCGTTTCGGCGCGCGGCTGGCGGTGGCGATGGACGCGGGCGGGTCGGCGCAGATGGTGGTGGACGACTGGCCGGTCGTGGCGTGGTCCAGCCCGCGCCCCGTCGTGACCGCAGTGGCGTTGACGTACCCGGGTGTGCGCATCGCCCCCGTCACGCCGCGCGTCACACCCAACAGCGACCGGGTGGACGACAGGGCGACCGCGCGGGTGACGGCGCCGGGCCCCGGCATGCTGTCCGTGGCGCTGGTGCCCCGCAAGGGCGGCGACGCCATACCCCTCGCGCGCACGCAGGTCGAGGGGGGCCCCGTGAAGGTGGCCATCGACCCGGGGCGCAAGCGGGCGCCCGACGGCCCGTACCGGCTGGCCGCGGAGTTCACCCCCGCCGCCGGCGGCGCCGCGACGACGGCGTCGCGCCGGATGGTGGTCGACCGCACGCTGGCGGCGCTCACGGCACGCCCGTTCCGGCTGAAGGCCCGGCGCGCCACGCCGCGCCCCTCCGTCGCGGTCGGCTTTCGCCTGTTCCGCCGCGCCCGCGTCACGCTCCGCATCGAGAACGCCGCGGGTCGTCCCGTGCGGGTGCTCGCCGCAGGCCGGTGGATGCCGGCGGGCAACCGGCGCGTGGTGTGGGACCGCTTCGTCGGCAGGCGCATCGCGCAGGGACGCGTCCGCATCGTGGCGATCGCTCGGTCGTCGTACGGCACGTCGGGACTGGTGGCCACCGTCGACCTGCCGAAGGCCGCGCCGGCCAAGAAGCGGCGGCGCGGGTAGTGCGGCGGGAGTGCTCAGGCGGGCGCGTCCTCGGCGTGCAGGCGCTCGAGCTCGGCCCGCAGGGAGCGCAGCTCGTCCACGAGGCGGTCGACCTCCGGCTCCAGCCCCGCCTCGCCGTTGCGCTGGCGGTACACCGCGTCGCCCAGTTCGGCGGCGACGGCCGTTGCCTTGCGCTTGACCATCGCCTTCTCGCCGGTGGTCTTCGCCTCCTCCACGCCGCGCTGAGCCATGTCGGCCCCCTTCTTGGCGGCGTCGCGCGCCTTGTCCATCAGGCCCATGGCGTCAGCCCTCCGCCTCTCGGCCCACCATCATCGCCAGCACCGCGGCCGCGCCGGACGCGATCAGGCCGATGAACAGGCCGATCTTCTTGCCGGGGTAGTCCCCGTCCAGCAGCATCGCGACGGTGACGAAGAACGGGATGGAGATGAGGTAGAACGCGGTGGCGAACGGCGGGATCGGCAGGGGGATCTCGCGGTCGAGGGCCCCCATCACGAGAATTCCGCCGGCGGCCAGGGCGAAGATCAGCCAGATCCAGGTGGACGGCACCAGGCTGCCCTTCTCCCACGCGTTGACGCTGAAGTCGCCCTCGCCGAACCAGGGCATCCACAGCGAAATAATGAAGAGCAGGCAGGCGGCGGCGCCCCCCAGCATCTTCTTCTGGGTCATCGTCATGTTGGCGAAGTCCACCGTCATCTCCTCACGAGGCGTCTGTGCGGGCGGTCCGTGCCCGCGGGGGCGGTCGCCCCTCACGGCAGTACGAACCGTGTGTGCTCCCGGGACGTTACCGTTCCCCCCGGGCGGAACGGGGCGTCACGACGTTGCGGTGGTCTGCCGCTCGCCCTCGGCCGAGCCGGCCTGGCGCGAATAGCAGGGCGCCTCGCGAAACGGTCCGACGGGGTCGTCGCCGAACCCCGCGAGTCGTGCGCGCCGGCGCATCCGTTCACCCACCAGCGACGCCACGGGCCCCGCGACGATGCCCACGAGGCCGCCCAGGACGACGACGTGGCGGCCGATCCTGCGGCCGGACGGGCTCACTTGAGCAGGGCGAGGAAGTCGTCGACGGGAATGGCCGTCAGGGTCTGGTAGTGCGCGGTGCCGCGCGCGCCCAACTCCATCGACACCCGGGCGATGACCTTCTCGTCGGGGGCCTCGACGATGTTCACGAAGTCGTACGGTCCGAGCACGGCCCACTGGTCGATGACGCGGGCCCCCATCTGCTCGATCTCGGTGTTGACCTCCTTCAGGCGGTCGGGGTGGGCCCTGAGGGTCCCGACGCCCTGCGGGCTGAGCGTGCTGAGAAGGATGTAGGTCGGCACAGCGCCCCTCCGGTGTGCGTGAAGGTCACACGCGACACTAGCACGGCCCCGGTAGCCCGCCCGGGGCTGGTGTGTCGTACCATCGGGGGCCGATGACCACACCCGGCCGCCGCCCCCCCAAAGCCCGCCCGGTGCTGCCCACGGCCGTCACGGCCGTCGCGGCCGTGCTGACCGCCGTGGGTGCTTTCCTGCCGTGGTACGCGCCGGACATCGCGCCGCCGCTGACGCCCAACAGCGTGAGCGGCTGGGACGCCACGTTCGCGGCCAAGCTGCTGGTGGTGGCGGCGCTGGCCGCCGCCCTCGCCGCCGGCGTACTTCTGCTCGACGCCGTGCAGCGCATGGCCCTGGACGCCACCGGCGTGCGCGCCCTCGCGGTGGTCTCGGCGGTGGGCATGGGCGTGGCCGCGGTGCTCGCGGTGCTCCGCACGGCGCGACTGCCGGAGCCGGCCGACCTGCTGTCGCGCCAGATCGGGCTGTACGTGGCACTCGCCGCCGCCGCCGTCGGCCTGGCGGCCGCGCTGGTGCAGCTGATGTTCGCGATGCAGGCCGACGATCGAGGGCGGGCTCACGGGAGACGCACCCGCCGCCGATAATGAGGGTGGAGCCTTCGCCATGTCCAATCACCCGAACCTTCCCT
The DNA here is from genome assembly GCA_020438485.1 of Thermoleophilia bacterium. Lineage (GTDB taxonomy): Bacteria > Actinomycetota > Thermoleophilia > Miltoncostaeales > Miltoncostaeaceae > JAGQUM01. The sequence continues at coordinate 32,509 of JAGQUM010000035.1, forward strand.
TCACGCGGTTTCGCCACTCCGGCCCGCACATCGGCGGCGTCGAGCCGGTGGCCCGCGACGAGCGCACGTTGCTGGACGACCGCGAGGCGATGGCCGCCGCGCACTCCATCGCCGAGCGCATCACCCGGCGGCGGAGGATGAGCTCCGCCGAGGTCGGGTCGGAGATCGACACGTGGAACGGGGAGGGTGCGCACGCCATCGCCGCGCCACACGGCTGGCGGGCCTGGGAACGCACGCGCCGTGACGCGGTCACCGGCGGTGATCGCGTGCTGCGCATCGCGATCACCGACCACGCCCCCCACGACGTGGTCAACTGGTCCGCCCCCGCGCCACTCGCCCGGGGCGACGACGAGCACTGGCGGGCGCAAATCCCCGCGGCCGGCGGCGACGACCACGAGGCGGCCACGCCGACGGGCCGGGTACCGTTCCTGGGGTGGACGGCGTAGACACACCTTCCGGGAGCCTGCGGCTCTGGCGCGTGTCCAGCGGGTGGGACGGACCCTTCCAGTACGAGGACGTGCTGGTGGTGGCCGCGGACGCCGACGCCGCCCGCCGCCACGCGGAGGCGGCGTTCGCCGGCGTGAACCAGCCCCACTGCCGTGCGCGCATGCGGCTGTTCGACCTCGGGGCCGTCACCGAGGGCGCCGTCGGGGCACCCCGGCGGGGCGGCGACGCATTCGGCGCCGACGCCGTCGATCCCCGCGTTCGCTGCGACGACCCGGCGCGGTAGGCCGCGGCTCGTGGCTCGCCCGCACGGCCCGCGCCCCCCCGCAGCCGAGCGTCTGCTGCGTGCCGCGTGGATCACCGTGGCGGCCGCGGCCGTGCAGGCCGTCGCCGGGCTCGTGCTGGGCCTGGATGCCGACGGCCGCGCGCCCGAGAGCGGGGCCCGGTTGTTCTTCACGGCGCCGGCGACGTTCGCCGTGGCCGTCGTTCTCGCCGCCGCGGCCGCGGTCGCTGGACGCGGCCGGGCCATGCCGCGCGGGCGACGGGGCGACGCGCTGATCATCGCCGGGATCGCCTTCGGGACGATCGTCGCCATGGGCGCCGTGCTGCTGTGGATCGTCTCGGGAGCCGACTAGCCGGCGGCGGAGCGGCCCGGTGGCCGCCCCGCCACCCCGTCACGCGCCGGTGCGGTCGCCCGCCGCCAGCGAGACGACGCCCTCCTCGTCGGCGTCCACCACCACGGTGTCGCCGTCGACGAACTCGCCGGCCAGCATCCGCAGCGCCAGGGGGTCCTGCACCCGCTTCTGGATGACGCGCTTCAGCGGGCGCGCGCCGTACGCGGGGTCGTAGCCCTCCTCTGCCAGCGCGGTCAGCGCCACGGGCGTGATGTCCAGCGTGATGCCGCGCTCGCCCGCGCGGTGCACCACGCCGGCCAACTGCATCCGCACGATGTCGTCCAGCTGCTCGCGCTTCAGGCGGTCGAACAACACGATCTCGTCCACACGGTTCAGGAACTCCGGCCGGAATGAGTCGCGCAGCGCCCCCATCACGCGCTCGCGGGCGATGACGTCGTCGACGCCGTCCACCAAGAACTGGCTCCCGATGTTGCTGGTCATGATCACGACGGTGTTCGAGAAGTTCACCACGCGACCCTGGCCGTCGGTCAGGCGACCGTCGTCCAGCAGTTGCAGCAGCACGTTGAACACGTCCGGATGGGCCTTCTCGATCTCGTCGAACAGCAGCACGGCGTACGGGCGGCGCCGGACGGCCTCGGTGAGCTGGCCGCCCTCCTCGAACCCGACGTAGCCGGGCGGGGCACCGATGAGGCGCGCCACCGTGTGCTTTTCCATGTACTCGCTCATGTCCAGGCGCACCATGGCGCGCTCGTCGTCGAACATGAACTCCGCCAGCGCCCGGGCCAGCTCGGTCTTACCGACGCCCGTCGGCCCCAGGAAGATGAACGAGCCGATGGGCCGGGTGGGGTCCGACAGACCCGCGCGGGCGCGGCGCAGTGCGTTGGCCACCGCGTCCACGGCCTCGGCCTGGCCCACGACCCGCTCGTGCAGCCGCTCCTCCATGTGGACGAGCTTCTCCACCTCGCCCTCCATCAGCTTGCTGACGGGCACCCCGGTCCACGACGAGATCACCTCGGCGATGTCCTGGTCGTCGACCTCCTCCTTGAGCATCCGCCCGGACTGGTCGACCTCGGTGAGCTCCTCGTTGGCCCGCGCGACGGCCGCCTCCAGCTCGGGCAGCACGCCGAACTTCAGGCGCGCGGCGCTCTCGAGATCGGCCTCGCGCTCGGCCCGCTCCAGCTCCGTGCGCGCCTGCTCGATCTGCCCCTTGAGGTCCTGAATCCGGGTGATTCCGCCCTTCTCCTGTTCCCACCGGGCCCGCATCGCGTCGGCCTCCTCCCGCATGTTGGCCAGTTCCTCGCCCAACGCCTCGCGACGCGCCAGCGACGTGGGGTCCGTCTCCTTCGACAGCGCCTGGTCCTCGATCTCCAGCTGGATGATGCGGCGCTGGATGACGTCGAGCTCCGACGGCACCGAGTCGATCTCGATGCGCAGCCGGCTGGCCGCCTCGTCGATGAGGTCGATGGCCTTGTCGGGAAGGAACCGGCCGGTGATGTAGCGGTCGCTCATGCGCGCGGCGGCCACCAGGGCGTTGTCCTGGATGCGCACGCCGTGGTGCACCTCGTACCGCTCCTTGAGGCCGCGCAGGATGCCGATGGTGGATTCCACCGACGGCTCGCCCACCATCACGGGCTGGAACCGGCGCTCCAGGGCCGGATCCTTCTCGATGTGCTGGCGGTACTCGTCGAGCGTGGTGGCGCCGACGGCCCGCAGCTCGCCGCGGGCCAGCATGGGCTTCAGCAGGTTCGCGGCGTCCACCGCGCCCTCCGCGGCGCCCGCGCCGACGATCGTGTGCAGCTCGTCGATGAACAGAATGATCTGTCCGTCGGCGTCGGTCACCTCGCGCAGCACGGCCTTGAGGCGGTCCTCGAACTCGCCGCGGAACTTGGCGCCCGCGATGAGCGAGCCGATGTCGAGAGAGACGACGCGCTTGTTGCGCAGGCTCTCGGGCACGTCGCCCGCCACGACGCGCTGCGCCAGCCCCTCGACGATGGCGGTCTTACCCACGCCGGGCTCGCCGATCAGCACAGGGTTGTTCTTCGTGCGGCGCGACAGCACCTGGATGACCCGGCGTACCTCCTCGTCGCGTCCGATCACGGGGTCGAGCTTGCCGTCGCGGGCGGCCTGCGTGAGGTCCCGCCCGTACTGGGCCAGCGCCTGGTACTTGTCCTCGGGGTTCTCGTCGGTGACGCGCGCCGAGCCGCGCACGTCGGCCAGCGCCCGCAGCAGCGCGTCGCGGTACAGGCCCGCGCCGTGCATCGCCTCGGCGGCGGGGCTCTGCTCGGCCTCGAGGGCCAGCAACAGGTGCTCCGTGCTGATGAACTGGTCGCCGAGGGTCTCCGCCTCGTCGCCCGCCTTGCGGATGACGCGGCCCAGCGCCGGCCCGGCGCGCAACTCCACGTTCGGGCCGCGCACTTCAGGGCGCCTGCCGATGGCCTCGTCGGCCAGCTGCGTCATTCGCTCGAGGTTGGCACCCGCGCCCAGCAGCACCGGCTGCACCACCCCGTCGGTCTGCGCCAGCAGCGCCCGCAGCAGATGCTCCGGCTCGAGCTGCTGGTTGTGGTGGTCCTCCGCGATCCGCTGCGCGGCCGTCACGGCCGCCGCCGACTTCTCCGTCATCCGGTCCACGCTCATCTACCTTGTCCCCTTCCTCGTCACGATCGGTCGATACATCGGCACCAGGTCGGCGGGGGTCTGCACGACCCGCACCAGCTCGGCCCTCCCCGCGCGCCGCACCCTGTCGATCTCCTCCCGGGCACGGGCGTCCTTCGCCGCGCACTCCGCCTCCAGCTCGCGCACCCGCCGCTCGGCCGCCTCCGCGCGCCGTTCCAGCTCCAGCACACGCTCGATGCCCGCGAGGTTCAGCCCCTGCTCCGAGAGCTCCTGGATGCGGCAAAGCAGCGCGACATCCTCGGGCGAGTAGCGCCGCGTGTTGCCCGCCGACCGCGACGGGCGCACGAGGCCGCGGCGCTCGTACACGCGCAGGGTCTGGGGGTGCATCCCGGCCATCTCGGCCGCGATGCCGATGAGGTACCACCCCCCGCTCATCGGAACAGCCCCGCCCTCGGGTCGTCGCCCTCACGCGTCGCGGCGTACTTCTCGAGCGCCTTCGTCTGCGCGCCGGTGAGCTCGGTGGGCACCTGTACGCGCAGCTTCGCGATGAGGTCGCCCTTGCCGGAGCCCTTCAGCCTGGGCGCGCCCTGGCCGGGCACGCGCAGCGACCGGCCGTCCGCCGAGCCCGCGGGCACCTTCAGCTTCACGCGACCGTCGAGCGTCGGGATCTCCACCTGCGCGCCCAGCACCGCCTCGGGGAACGTGATGGGCACGTCCACCAGCAGGTCGTCGTCCTTGCGGGTGAACACCGGGCTGGCATCGACGCGCACGATGACGTAGAGGTCGCCGGACACCCCGCCGCGCGCGCCCGCCTGCCCCTTGCCCTTCATGCGGATCTTCGTGCCGTCCTTGGCGCCCGCGGGGATCGTGACCGTGTGGCGTACCCTCCCCTTCGTGCTGTCCGTGCCGTGGCACGTGGCGCAGGGGTCGTCGATGATGGTGCCGTCGCCGCCGCACCGCGGACACGGCGCGCCGATGCTGTAGCCGCCCTGGTCGCGCCCCACCACGCCGCGCCCCCTGCACTCGGTGCACAGGCGCGGGCTGGTGCCGGGCTTGGCCCCGGAGCCGCCGCACGTCTCGCACGTGCTGCGCTGCTCGATGCTCAGAGGCACTCGGGCACCCGCCATGGCCTGCGCGAACGACACGCGCACCTCGGCCTCGAGGTCGCGGCCGCGCATGGTGGACGGGCCGGGGCCTGCGGGACCGCCCGCGTGGCCGTCCGCCCCGCGACGGAACACCTGGGCGAAGATGTCGGCGAAGTCCCCGAAGCCACCGAAACCGCCGCCGGGCTGGCCGCCGGCGTTCGGGGGCATCCGCCCGCCGAACGCGCGCTGCGCGTCGTACTCGGCGCGCTTCTTGGCGTCCGACAGGACGTCGTAGGCGTGCGAGATCTCCTTGAAGCGCTCCTCGGCCTTCGCGTCCCCGGCGTTCTGGTCGGGGTGGTACTTGCGCGCCAGCGTGCGGTACGCCTTCTTGATCTCGTCCTCGGACGAGTTCTTCTTCACGCCCAGTGTCTCGTAGAGGTCCTGCAATCCGTCCTCCGACTCCCGTGGACCCGGCGGGCTACTGCCCCGCCGAGACCACCACCTTCGCCGCCCTCACGACGGCGTCTCCCATCCGATAGCCCTTCTGCACCACCGCGACGATCGTGCCCTCCGGCTCCGGCGACGGCGCCATGGACACGGCGTCGTGCAGGGTGGGGTCGAACGCCTGTCCGAGCACCTCGATCTCCTGCAGCCCCCGCCCGTTGAGCACCGCCGACAGCTGCTGGCGCACCATCTCCACGCCGTCGGCCAGGGTCGCATCGGCCTGGCCCAGCGCTTCGACCGCCCGCTCGAGGTTGTCGAGCACGGGCACCACGTCGAGCACCACCTCCCGCGCCGCGGCGTCGCGCTGAGCGAGCCGGTCTCGGTCGGTGCGCTTGCGGTAGTTCTCGAACTCCGCCTTCATCCGCTGCAGGGCGTCGAGGTACTGGTCGCGTTCCCGCTCGACGCCGGCCAACGCGTCCTCGGCGGTGGCCTCCGGCGCCGCCGCGTCGGCGGCCGGCTCCTCGGCGTCGACCGCCCGCGGCGCCGGCGAGCCCTGGGGGGGCTCGCCGGGCACCGGCTGCGGCCGAGACGCGTGAGGCTGCGTGGTGTCGTTGTCCTGCGTCACCGCGCGTCCGGGGTCGGGGACTCCACCGTGATCTTCCGCGCCTTGACCTCTTCGGCCTTCGGCACCCGCACGGCGAGGACGCCGTCGGTGAACGTGGCGGTGATCCTGTCGGGACGCACGCCGGTGGGCAGCGTGATCGCGCGGGCGAACTTCCCGTACGACCGCTCGAGGTGGTGGAACCTCCCCTCGCCCTCCGGCTCGACGAACGCCCGCTCGCCGCGGACGGCCAGCACGTGGTCGTCGAACTCGACCTCGACCTCCCCGGCCTTCATGCCGGGCAGCTCGACGCTGACGAGGATCTCGTCGGCGGTCTCGTAGACGTCCACGGGCGGCGCCCACGTGCCGGAGCCCTGCGCCGCCTGGCGGGCGGCGGTGCCCAGCACGCGCCCCACCTCACCGCGCAGCGCGGTGAGCTCGCGAAACGGGTCCCACGTCGTGACGTTGCTCATGTCGTTCACTCCTTCCGCGTATGCGGTTTACGCCTTGGTGGTGGTCTCGTCGTCGTCGACGATCTCGTACTCGGCGTCCTCGACCGTGTCGTCGGCCTGCGGGCCGCCGGTGGGCGGCTGCTGGGACGCGGCGCTCTGGTAGATCTGCTCCGACATGCGGTGCAGCGCCTCGGTGAGGCTGGCCGTCTTGGCCTCGATGTCGTCGGCGTCCTCGCCGTCGGCCGCCGTCTTCACGGCCGCCACGGCCCCCTCGACGTCGCTGCGGGTCGACGCGTCCACCTTTTCGCCGTTGTCCTTGAGCTGACGCTCGGCCTCGTGGACGCGGGCCTCGGCCTGGTTGCGCGCGTCGGCGACGCGGCGGGCCTTGCGGTCCTCCTCCGCGTGCGACTCGGCGTCGCGCACCATGTTGTTGATCTCCTCGTCCGAGATGCCGGACGACGCCTTGATCTCGATCTTCTGCTCGTTGCCGGTGGCGAGGTCCTTGGCCGACACGTTCACGATGCCGTTGGCGTCGATGTCGAAGGTGACCTCGATCTGCGGCACGCCGCGGGGCGCCGGCGGAATGCCCACCAGGTTGAACTTGCCCAGCGTGCGGTTGTAGCTGGCCATCTCGCGCTCGCCCTGCAGCACGTGGATCTCCACCTGCGTCTGGCTGTCGTCCGCCGTCGAGAACACCTCGCTCTTGCGGGTGGGGATGGTCGTGTTGCGCTCGATGAGCTTCGTGAACACGCCGCCCTTGGTCTCGATGCCCAGCGACAGGGGCGTGACGTCCAGCAGCAGCACGTCCTTGACCTCGCCGGCCAGCACGCCGCCCTGGATGGCCGCGCCGACGGCGACGACCTCGTCCGGGTTGACGCCCTTGTGGGGCTCCTTGCCGGTGATCTCGCGCACGCGCTCCTGCACCGCGGGCATGCGGGTCATGCCGCCCACCAGTACGACGTGGTCGATCTTGTTGCCCACGCCGGAGTCCTGGATGGCCTGCTTGGTGGGGCCCATCAGGCGGTCCAGCAGCGGCCGTGTCAGCTCCTCCATCTTCGCGCGGGTCAGCGTCAGGTCCAGGTGCTTCGGACCCGTCGCGTCGGCCGTCACGAACGGCAGGTTGATTTGGCTTGACGTCGTGGTCGACAGCTCGATCTTCGCCTTCTCGGCGGCCTCGTACAGACGCTGAAGCGCCATCTTGTCGGCCGACAGGTCGATGGCCTGGTCGCGCTTGAACTCGCCGACCATCCAGTCCACGATCGCCTTGTCGAAGTTGTCGCCGCCAAGGTGGTTGTCGCCGGCGGTGGACTTGACCTCGAACACGCCGTCACCGATCTCCATCACCGACACGTCGAACGTGCCGCCGCCCAGGTCGAAGACGAGGATGGTCTGGTCGTGGCTCTTGTCGAGGCCGTAGGCCAGGGCGGCCGCGGTCGGCT
>JAGQUM010000035.1:40263-55134 GCA_020438485.1 Thermoleophilia bacterium
CCTGACGCTGGGCGTCGTTGAAGTACGCGGGCACGGTGATGACGGCCTCCGTCACCGGCTCGCCCAGGAACGCCTCGGCGTCCGTCTTGAGCTTCTGGAGGATCATGGCGCTGATCTCCGGCGGGCTGTACTCCTTGTCGCCGGCCTTGATGCGCACGTCGCCGTTCTGGCCGCGGACGACCTCGTACGGCACGATCTTCATCTCCTCCGCGACCTCGTCGTACTTGCGTCCCATGAACCGCTTGACGCTGAACACGGTGTTCTCGGGATTGGTCACCGCCTGGCGCTTGGCCACCGTGCCCACCAGCCGCTCACCCGACTTGGAGAAACCGACCACCGACGGGGTGGTGCGACCACCCTCGGCGTTCGGCACGACCTCCGGCTCGCCACCGGTGAGAACCGCCATGGCCGAGTTGGTGGTGCCGAGGTCGATTCCGAGGATCTTTCCCATGTGCTGTGTGCCTCCCTGGCGCTTCCACTGCCCCGCCCAGTGCGGGGAACGAGACGAAGGATAGATCTAAGTCGACATAAGTCGAGTCCACCCGCGGCGGATATGAGTCGCCTTCACTAAGACTTAAGGTTGCGTGGCGGCCGGGAACCATCGCGTCGAGCCGGCGATGCGCGGACGTCCCCCGGGACGTCCTGGGGATCCCCACGACGCCGGGGGGTGGAGCCGGCGCCAGCGGGTCGTGACGCCGGGCGCGCACCACCGGTCGCTCCGCCGCTCGCCGCGCGGCGCCCGAACGTGTCGTTGCGGCGCGGCACGACGACCCGGCGGGTGGTCCGTCGGGCGTGGGGCGCGGCGCGGGCGGGCCGATCAGACCGGCGCGTACGTCCCGATCGCCAGCGCGATGACCTCGTCCGTCTCGTCCTGGTGGACCTCGGCCTCCACCACGATCACGTTGCGGCCGCGCTTGCGCACGTGCGCCGTGGCGACGATGCGCCCGGGCCGGCCGGGCTCGAGGTAGTTGGTCTTGAGCTCGATGGTGGCAGGCACCTGCTCATCCTCCATCTGTGACTCGGCCGCCCGCCCCATGGCGACGTCGATGAGCGTGGCGATCACGCCGCCGTGCACGGTGCCGGCCGGGTTCAGGTGGTGTTCCACCGCCGTGAGGCCCAGCATCACCGATCCGTCGTCGCCCTCGCGGTGCTCCACCCCGATGAAGTCAGAGAACCCCTTGCCGAGGGACTCGTCGTCCATGGACCGCTCCGATCCCCCGTGGCCGGGCCCGGGTCCGCCGCGTGGCACGGCCCCCTCCACCCGTTCGACGGCGGGCCCGGGATCCTCGCCGCCGTTCACGACGCCTCATCGGGTGGGGCGCCGTCGTCGACCACGACGACGTGGACGGTTTTCGGGCCGTGCATCCCGAGGATCAGGGTCTTCTCGATGTCGGCGGTGCGGCTGGGGCCGCTCTGGAGCGCCATGCCCGACGCCGCCCCGATCCTCGGCAGCGCGCGCAACAGCGACAGCAGCCCCCCGAACAGGCGCCGGCTCTCCACCAGGCACACGTGGTGGGGCGCCACGAGCGCGCCGCCCCGTCCCGAGGCGCCGCCGGTGAGGATGGAGCCCGTGCCCGCCACCGCCGCCACGCACCCGGTGACGGCGACGTCGGTCGCCTCGGCGCGGGCGCGGTCGCGGGCCACCACTTCGTAGTCATCCGCGTCGATGCCGCGCGGCACCAGGCGCTCCCGCAGCGGATCGCGGTACGCGTCGAGATCGGCCGCCAGGGTCACCCGGCCCGGCCAGTGCTCCATCACGGCCGACTCCAGCGCGTCGACCACACCGCCGCGCGCGGTCACCGTCACCACGCCGCTGACGGCCTCCACCTCGCGGCGGAACCGGGCGATCGGGTCCTCGCCGGGCGCCAGCTCGGTCGGCGCGATCCTCGCGAGCAGTGCCGGGTCGAGCGGGACGCTCACCGGGGCTCCCCGGAGCCCGCCCGGTACCGGGCCACCCGCGGGATCTCCCGCGACGCCGCCCATCCGCCGGCGGGTGTGCGGGCCACGAGGCGCGCGGGCAGGCGCGACAGGGCCGCCGTACCCAGCCAGCCGACGCGCGCGCTGACGCGGTACAGCAACGGGTGCGACCACGCGAGCGACCACAGCTGCGCCGCGATCCGCTCGCGCCGGGGCGCCAGCCCCGCGTCGGCGCGGTCGGCGCGCAGGCCGTGCAGGAGGTCGTGCAGGGGGATCTTGACGGGGCACACGTCGTCGCACGCTCCGCACAGGGTGCTCGCCTGCGGCAGCTCGCCGCCGGCCCCGAGGCCGCGGAACAGCGGCGTGAGAACGGCGCCGATGGGTCCCCCGTACACCCACCCGTACGCGTGGCCGCCCACCTGCCGGTACACGGGGCAGACGTTCTGGCAGGCGCCGCAGCGAATGCAGTGAAGGACGTCCTGGTACGGCGTGCCCAGCAGGGCCCGGCGGCCGTTGTCGAGCATCACGACGTGCATCTGCTCGGGCCCGTCCGGCTCGCCCGGGCGGCGCGGGCCGCTGAGCAGGTTGACGTACGTGGTGATGAGCTGCCCGGTGCCGGCGCCCGCCAACAGCGGCAGCATCACGGCCAGGTCCTCCGTGCGCGGGAGCACGCGCTCGATCCCCATCAGGCTGACGTGGATCCGCGGCAGCGACGTGCACATGCGCCCGTTGCCCTCGTTCGTCAGCAGGCAGACCGTTCCGGAGTCGGCGATGCCGAAGTTGGCGCCGCTGATGCCGACGTCGGCCGTCATGAAGGCGTCGCGCAGCGCGCCCCGCGCGAAGCCGGTGAGCTCGGCCGCGTCGTTGGGCAGCTCGCGCCCCGCAACGCGCGACAGCGTCTGGCGCACCTCTCCCCGGGTCTTGTGGATGATCGGGGCGATGACGTGCGACGGCCGGTCACCGTCGAGCTGCACGATGTACTCGCCAAGGTCGGTCTCGACCACCTCGACGCCGTCGGCCTCGAGCGCCGGGTTGAGGGCGATCTCCTCCGTGGCCATGGACTTGACCTTCACGACCTTGCGAGCGTCGGCGCCCTTCACGATGCCGGCGATGATGCGGCGGGCCTCCGCGGCGTCGCGGGCGTGGTGCACGGTGACGCCGTTCGCCGTCAGGCGCTCCTCCAGCACCGCCAGGTGGGCGTCGAGGTTCGCCACGGCTTCCGCGCGGATCTGTCGGCCCAGCTCGCGCAGCGCCTCGTAGTCGTGACCGGCGAACCGGCTCTGCAGCGCCGAGAACGCGTGGTCGGTCGCCTTCGGCACCGCCGTGCGCAGGAACGACTTGCCCAGCTGCTCGTGCGCGCGCTGGGCGAACGTCGTCTCGGTGAGGCGGTCGCCCGTGCTCACCGCAGGCCCGCCTCGTGCAGGAACGTGGCGACGTGCATCACGCGCGGCGCGTCCCCGCGGCGCCCGGCCCGTGCGCCCAGGTGCATCAGGCACCCGGGGTCCGCGGACACGACGGCGTGGGCCGACGCGGCCGTTGCGTCGTCGAGCGTGGCGTCGGCCATGGCCGTCGACACCTCGGGGTAGCGCATCGAGAACGTGCCGCCGAACCCGCAGCAGCGGGGCGCGACGCCGGTGGAGACCACGGTGACGCCTTCCACGGCGCCCAGCACGGCGCGGGGCGCGTCGGCGATTCGCAGCTCGCGCAGCATGTGGCACGAGTCGTGGTAGGCGACCGTGCCGTCCCAGCGCAGCCCCAAGGCCGCCAGGCGGTCGGCCCGTTCGGCGAGGACGGTGGTGAGCTCGCGCACCCGCTGCGACACGCGGACGGCGTCGCGCTCGTGCCGGGTGCCCCGGAAGAGTTCGCGCCAGTGGAGAATCATCATGGCGCTGCACGAACCGGCCGGAACGACGATGGGGCCGTCGGTGCGCGACAGCCCCTTCAGCGTGGCCCGCGCCACCCGGCGGGCCTGCGCGTCAAAACCCGAGTTGTAGGCTGGCTGGCCGCAGCACGTGACGTCCTCGGCCAGGCGCGGCTGATAGCCACACGCGCGCAGGGCGGCGAACGTCCGCGCCACGACATCGGGCATCGTCAGATCACCCAGGCACGTGGGGAACACGGTCACCCGGTCGGTGGTGGGTTGCGCGGCCGTCGTCACCCCGTAACCGTAGCGGGTGCCCGGGCGGTGGCGCGCACACGCGGGACGGCCTAGGGTCGTGGCATGGACACGGATGACGCACGCCCGGCCACGCCGGACGACGTCCACGAGATCTGCATGAGCCTGCCCGACGTGGAGCTCGGCGTGTCCTGGGGCGACCGCCCCACGTACAAGGTGCCGAGCGGCGGCAAGGGGCGGGGCTTCCTGCTGTACCGGGCCCCCCACGCGACGGCGGTGGACCCGGCCAGCGGCGAGGAGTACACCGACCTGCTGGTCATCCACACGGGGACGCCTGGCGACAAGGCCGCGCTGGTGGACGACCCGGGCACACCGTTCTTCACGATCCCCCACTTCGACCGTTCCAACTCTGTGCTGGTGCAGCGGTCGCGCCTGGGCGAGCTGACGGTGGACGAGCTGCGCGAGGTCATCACCGAGGCGTGGTTCTCCAGGGCCCCCAGGCGACTCCACAGGGAATTCGCCGAACACCACCGGGACGAGGTGTGAGCGACGACACCTACACCCACGGGCACCACGACTCGGTGCTGCGCAGCCACCGGTGGCGCACGGCCGAGAACTCGTGCGGCTACCTGCTGCCGCGCCTCACCCCTGGAATGCGCGTGCTCGACGTGGGCTGCGGACCGGGGACCATCACCCGCGACCTGGCCGCCCTCGTCGCCCCGGGCCAGGCCATCGGCATCGACCGCGCCGGCGACATCGTGGCGCAGGCACGGGCCGAGGGAGCGGAGGGCGTCCACTTCCAGCAGGCCGACGTGTACCGGCTGCCGTTCGGCGACGACACGTTCGATGTCGTGCACGCCCACCAGTTGCTGCAGCACCTCACCCGGCCGGTGGACGCGCTGCGCGAGATGCGCCGCGTCGCGGGGGCGCACGGGCTGGTGGCGGCGCGCGACAGCATCTACGGCTCGTTCCGCTGGTCGCCCGACAGCCCGGCGCTGGAGGACTGGCTCGACCTGTACGTCGCCGTCACGCGGCGCAACGACGCCGAGGCTGACGCGGGCCGGTACCTCAAGGCGTGGGCCCGCGAGGCGGGGTTCGCAAACGTCGAATACACGTCGTCCACGTGGACGTTCGCGAATCCCGAGACGTGCCGCTGGTGGGGCGACCTCTGGGCCGACCGGGCCACGTCGTCGGACTTCGCGTCGCAGGCCGTCGACTACGGCCTGGCGGACGCCGCCCGGCTGGGCCGGATCGCCGACGGCTGGCGGGCGTGGGCGGACGACCCGGACGCCGCGCTCATCATCCTCCACGGCGAGGTCATCGCGTCGGGCTAGCCCCCAGCGCGGCCACGAGCGCGCCGACCGCGAGGACCTGGCCCGGCACCCGCGCCTCCCGGGCACACGTTGCCGTGACCCATCGCGCACAGTCGGCCTCGCCAACTCCGCCGCTCGCATGCGACGGCGGAGGCAACCGCATCGTGATCAACCTCAACCTGCGGTTGCGCAAGGGCAGCACCCGCTGCCCTGCCGCGCGCACGCTGCGCATCGCGGCACCAACCGCCCCCCGGCTGTCGCTGGCCCGTGCGCAGACGAATACCAGGGACACACGCACGCGCGTCACCGCGAACGGGGCGCGCCGCGAGGTCTGCCGGGTGCGCGGGCCGTTGGTTCTGCGCCGCGCAGCGCCGGCGAAGTCGGCGCGTAGGGCGACGCTCGTCCTCAGCTCGCAGATCACGGCGACGCGCAGGGTCCGAGTAAGCATCAAGTGGGTGCGCGGCCGGATCGCGGCCTGCCGCATGCAGTGCGTCGCCCCCGGCGGCGACGGTTCGACGGGTGTGCGGTGGGTCGCATGGTCGCCGGCCCGTGCGTCGCCGCTGATCGTCGCCGGATGGGCCGCCGCTCCCGATGCCGGCGCGAGGGACGTCGCGCTGTCCACGGGTATTGCCAGACTGTCCACATGCAGTCTGGGGGACTTCCGACATGGGACCAGTTCATGGCCCCAGTGCTGAGGGTGCTCGCCGACGGCCGCGTCCGCAGCCGTCGCGAGCTGTACGACGATGTCGCGGAGGCCGAGGCACTGACCGCCGCGCAGCGGGCCATCACGCTCGACTCCGGGCAGCTGAAGTACGAGAACCGGATCGGGTGGGCCGTCACCTATCTGGTGAAGGCGGGCGCCGTCGAAAGACCGAATCGGGGTAGGCAGCACATCACCGAGGTGGGCCGTGGGCTCCTTGCGCAGTTCCCGAACGGGATCCTCGAGCGAGACCTCCGCACCCTCGAGGGATACGAAGGCCGGCGCAAGCGGCCCCCCTCGCCCGGAGAGGCCATCACCGCGGAGAGCCTTCCGGTCACCGACGACCTCGATCCGGTCGAGCAGGTCGAGACTGGCGTCGCCCGCATCGTTGAGGGTGTGGCTGCCGAGCTTCTGCAGCGTCTTCACCAGCGCGAGCCGGCGTTCTTCGAGCAGGCGGTCATCGACCTGGTTGTGGCGATGGGCTACGGCGGCGCGGACGCCAAAGCGACGCGCACCCAGCTGTCCAACGACGGCGGCATCGACGGGATCATCGACCAGGACACGCTGGGCCTGAACCGCGTCTACATCCAGGCCAAGCGCTACGCGCCGGACAACGCCGTGAGTCGCCCCGACGTGCAGTCGTTCGTGGGTGCCCTGCATGGCCAGCAGGCCAACCAGGGCGTGTTCATCACGACCGGCCGGTTCAGCCCCGGAGCCATCGCATATGCGGCGGGAGTGGCCACGCGGGTCGTGCTCATCGACGGCCGGCGCCTCGCCGACCTGATGATCCGCTACCGGGTCGGGGTCCAAGCCCGGCGCACGCTCCACATCGTTGAGGTAGACGAGGACTTCTTCGAATGACCAAGGAACAGCAGCGCGCCGAGCTCCACAAGACGATCTGGCGGATCGCCAACGATCTGCGCGGCAGCGTCGACGGCTGGGACTTCAAATCGTACGTGCTGGGGATGCTCTTCTACCGGTTCATCTCCGAGAACCTCACCGCCTACCTCAACCGACTCGAGCGGCATGCGGGCGACCCCGACTTCGACTACGCGCGGCTCAGCGACACCGACGCGGAGTTCGGCCGCAAGGACACGGTCGACGAGAAGGGGTTCTACATCCTCCCGAGTGAGCTGTTCGCCAACGTCCGCCGGCGGGCGGCCCACGACGACAACCTCAACGAGACCCTGTCGCGGGTCTTCGCCGCCATCGAGGGGTCGGCGCTGGGCGCGGCCAGCGAGGACGATCTCAAGGGCCTGTTCCACGACCTCGACGTCAACAGCCCCAGGCTCGGCCCGACCGTTGCCAAGCGAAACGAGCGCCTGGTCAAGCTGCTCGACGCGGTCGGCGAGCTGCAGTTCGGCAGCGACGACTTCTCCGAGAACACCATCGACGCCTTCGGTGACGCCTACGAGTACCTCATGGGAATGTATGCGTCTCAGGCCGGCAAGTCAGGCGGGGAGTACTACACCCCCCAGGAGGTCTCCGAGCTGCTGGCGCGCATCGCCGTGCACGGAAAGACCGAGGTCAACAAGGTCTACGACCCCGCCGTCGGGTCGGGGTCGCTGCTGTTGAAGTTCGCCAAGGTGCTGGGCAAGGACAACGTGCGCCAGGGGTTCTACGGCCAGGAGATCAACCTGACCACCTACAACCTCGCCCGCATCAACATGTTCTTGCACGACATCAACTACGAGAAGTTCGACATCGCCCACGGCGACACGCTCACCGACCCGGCCCACTGGGACGACGAGCCGTTCGAGGCGATCGTGTCCAACCCGCCCTACTCGATCAAGTGGGACGGCGACGCCAACCCGTTGATGATCAACGACCCGCGCTACTCCCCGGCCGGGGTGCTGGCGCCGAAGTCGAAGGCCGACCTGGCCTTCACCTTGCACATGCTGCACTGGCTGGCCGTCAACGGCACCGCCGCGATCGTCGAGTTCCCCGGCGTGATGTATCGCGGGGGCGCGGAGCAGAAGATCCGCAAGTACCTCGTCGACAACAACTACGTCGACACCGTGATCCAGCTCCCCCCGGATCTCTTCTTCGGGACCAAGATCGCGACGTGCATCCTGGTGTTGAAGAAGTCGCGCAGGGACTCCTCGGTGCTCTTCATCAACGCCTCGGCCGAGTTCGCGCGCGTCGGCAACAAGAACAAGCTGCTGCCCGAGCACCAGCGGAGGATCCTGGATGCGTACGCCGAGCGCGGCGTCGCCGATCACTTCAGTGCGGTGGTCTCGACCGAGCAGATCGCCGCCAACAACTACAACCTCTCGGTGAGCTCGTGGGTGGAGGCCGAGGACACCCGCGAGATCGTCGACATCGTCGGGCTCAACGCGAGGATCGCGGGGATCGTGGCGCGGCAGGCGGATCTGCGCAGCCAGATCGACGCGATCGTGGCGGACCTGGAGGGGCCGTAGTGAGCCGGATCGATGACTTGATCCGGGAGCGCTGTCCGGACGGTGTGCCGTTCCGACCCTTGGGAGAAGTCCTGCGCATCAAGAACGGCAAGGACCATAAGCCGTTGGGCGACGGTGAGGTGCCGGTCTACGGGAGCGGCGGCATCATACGACACGTCGATACAGCAGCTGCTGAGGGCCCGTCGGTTCTCATCCCACGCAAGGGATCGCTTGCCAACCTGTTCTATGTCGAGGGTCCGTTCTGGGTGGTTGACACCATCTTCAGAACCGAGATTGACACTTCCCTCGTCGCGCCTAAGTTCCTCTTTCACCAATTGCAAACCATGGGACTTGGCGAGATGAATCAGGCGGGCGGTGTGCCAAGTCAGACACAGGGGGTGCTGAACCGACTTCGAATCCCTGTGCCGCCGCTGGAGGTGCAGCAAGAGATCGTGCGGGTCTTGGACACCTTCACCGAGCTGGAAGCGGAGCTGGAAGCGCGGCGGGTTCAGTACGCCCACTACCGGGACACCCTGCTCACATTCCCCGAAGGACCGGACGTCAGGGAGCACTGTCCGAAGAGCGTTCCGTTTCGCCCGCTCGGCGAGCTCGCGACGCTCGTGCGCGGCAACGGCATGCCGAAGTCGGATTTCGTTGACGAGGGCGTGGGATGCATTCACTACGGCCAGATCTACACCCACTATGGCGCCTGGGCCACGGACGTCATCTCGTACGTAGCGCACGACAAGGCCGCCAAACTCGCCCAGGTCGAGCCGGGAGACCTGATCGTCACGAACACGAGCGAGACCTTGGAGGACGTAGGAAAGGCGGTCGCGTGGCTTGGTCAGGAAACCATCGTGACCGGCGGACACGCCACGGTCGTGAAGCCCTCGATCGACCCGAAGTACCTCGCCTACTGGTTCCAGTCCCCCGCGTTCTTCGCAGAAAAGCGGCGCCGCGCGATAGGGACGAAGGTGATTGACGTCTCTGCCAGGCAGCTTGCGGAGGTTCTCATCCCCGTGCCGCCACTGGAGGTGCAGCAGGAGATCGCTGGCACCCTCGACCGCTTCGACGCCCTAGTGAACAGCCTCACCGACGGGCTCCCGGCCGAGATCGCGGCGCGGCGCCAGCAGTACGAGCACTACCGCGACAAACTGCTGACCTTCGAGGAACTGGCGTCCTGAGCGAGCACCCGCCCCCACAGTACGAGCCGATCGCCGTGTCGGCCGACAGCACCGTGGTCGCGGAGTTCGTGCCGGACCCGGCGACCGAGACGGCATACCAGTCCGAGGCCGACCTGGAGCGTGAGCTCATCAGGCTGCTGCAGGGCCAGGCCTACGACTACCTCCCGATCACCAGCGAGGCCCAGCTCGTCACCAACCTGCGCACCCAGCTCGAAGCGCTCAACGACATCACCTTCAGCGACGCCGAGTGGGAGCGGTTCTTCACCACCTGCGTCGCGGGCGCCAACGACGGGATCGCGGAGAAGACCGTGCGCATCCAGGAGGACCACGTCCAGGTCCTCGCCCGCGACGACGGCACCTCGAAGAACGTCCGCCTCATCGACAAGGCCAACATCCACAACAACCGGCTCCAGGTCATCAACCAGTACGAGGTGCCGCGCGGGGGCAACCAGGACGGCGGTGGCACGCACGCCAACCGCTACGACGTCACCATCCTGGTCAACGGCCTGCCGCTCGTCCACGTCGAGCTTAAGCGCCGAGGCGTCGGCATCCGCGAGGCGTTCAACCAGATCGACCGCTATCAGCGAGACACGTTCTGGTCCGGCTCCGGGCTTTTCGAATACGTCCAGCTCTTCGTGATCAGCAACGGCACGCTGACGAAGTACTACTCCAACACCACCCGCTTCCAGCACGTCAAGGACGCCACCGGGGCCAAGCCAGGGAGGCAGACGTCCAACTCCTTCGAGTTCACCTCGTGGTGGGCCGACGCCAGCAACCGGCCGATCCAGGACCTGACCGGTTTCACCAAGACCTTCTTCGCCAAGCACACGCTGCTCAACATCCTCACCAAGTACTGCGTGCTCACGGCCGACCGCCTGCTGCTGGTGATGCGGCCTTACCAGGTCGTCGCCACCGAACGCGTCATCGGCAAGATCGAAATCGCCACCAACTCCAAGCGCCTCGGCACGCTCGCCGCCGGCGGGTACGTGTGGCACACCACCGGGTCGGGCAAGACTCTCACCTCCTTCAAGACCGCGCAGCTCGCCTCACGGGTGCCGAGCGTCGACAAGGTGCTCTTCGTCGTGGACCGCAAGGACCTCGACTACCAGACGATGCGCGAGTACGACCGCTTCGAGAAGGGAGCGGCCAACTCCAACACCTCGACCGCGGTACTCAAGGAGCAGCTCGAGGACCCCGGCGCCAAGATCATCATCACCACGATCCAGAAGCTCGCGACGTTCATCAACACCAACAGGGGCCATCAGGTGTACGAGGGCCACGTGGTGCTGATCTTCGACGAGTGTCACCGTTCGCAGTTCGGCGACATGCACACCGCGATCACCCGGTCGTTCAAGCGCTACAACATCTTCGGGTTCACCGGCACGCCGATCTTCGCGGTCAACTCCGCCGGCAGCGGCAACCCCCAGCTGCCCACCACCCCCCAGGCGTTCGGCTGCTACCTCCACGGCGACCCGGCCAACTGCCCGCACGACGATCACCAGATGGCGATCCACACCTACACGATCGTCGACGCGATCAGCGACAGGAACGTCCTGCCCTTCCGCATCGACTACGTCAACACCATCAAGGTGCCCGAGGGGCTCGGCGACAAACAGGTCAGCGCCATCGACACCGAGCGGGCCCTGCTCGACCCCGAGCGGCTGCGGCAGGTCACGGCGTACACGCTCGAACACTTCGCCCAGAAGACCAAGCGCACGCAGGGCTACGACTACGCGGTCGTCGCCAACGTCGCCGAGGTCGTCGGCAGCCGCAACACCGTGGCCGAGCTCAAGCAGGCCAGCCGGGTCAAGGGCTTCAACGCCGTCTTCGCCACCGCCTCCATCGATGCAGCGAAGCGCTACTACCTGGAGTTCAAGAGCCAGCAGGCCGCCCTGGTGCCCGACCAGCGCCTCAAGGTCGCGACGATCTTCTCGTACGCCGCCAACGAGGAGGTCGGCGGCAACTACCTCGACGAGGAGGGCTTCGAGACCAGTGACCTCGACCAGTCCTCAAGCGACTTCCTCGACGAGGCGATCCAGGATTACAACGCGCTCTTCGGCACCAGCTACGACACCAGCGCCGACAGGTTCCAGAACTACTACAAAGACCTGTCTTTACGGCTGAAGAACCGCGAGCTCGATCTGGTCATCGTCGTCAACATGTTCCTGACCGGCTTCGACGCCACCACGCTGAACACGCTGTTCGTCGACAAACGGCTGGTCAACCACGGCCTGATCCAGGCGTATTCACGCACGAACCGGATCCTCAACTCGGTCAAGACCTACGGCAACATCGTCTCCTTCCGCGACCTTGAGGAGGAGACCAACGACGCCATCGCGCTCTTCGGCAACAAGGACGCCCGCGGCATCGTGCTGCTCAAGCCGTACGCCGAGTACTACGACGAGTACGCCGACGAGGCGCGGGAGGTGCTGCAGGAGTTCCCGCCCGATGAGCCGATCATCGGCGAGACCGCCCAGAAGGAGTTCGTCGCGCTCTTCGGGTCGATCCTGCGCCTGCAGAACATCCTCACCTCCTTCGATGAGTTCGCCGGTAACGAGATCATCACCGCCCGGCAGATGCAGGACTACCGCAGCATCTACCTCGACCTCTACGCCGACTTCCGCAAGGGGTCCGACAGTGAGAAGGAGTCGATCAACGACGACGTCGTCTTCGAGATCGAACTCATCAAGCAGGTCGAGATCAACGTCGACTACATCCTGATGCTGGTGGCCAAGTGGCGCGAAGCGCGGGGAAACGGCTCCGACGAGCAGATGTCGGCGGCCCGCATGGACATCCAGCGCTCGGTCGACTCCAGCCCGACCCTGCGCAACAAGAAGGACCTTATCCTCGACTTCGTCGACCGCGTGTCGGCTTCTGGGGACATCGACGAGGAGTGGCGCGCGTACGTCCAAGCGCGACGCACCGCCGAGCTCGACGCGATCATCACCGACGAGGGCCTCAAGCCGGACAAGACCCGGGCCTTCGTCGACCACGCGTTCCGCGACGGGTCCATCCCCACGACGGGAACGGCGATCACCGAGATCCTGCCACCCGCCTCGCGCTTCTCGGCCGCTGGCGGCCACGGAGAAAAGAAGCACCGCGTGCTCACGCGACTCGGGGAGTTCTTCGATCGCTTCTTCGGGCTGGGTGCCGGCGCGGGTGATTGACCTCGCGGCGCGGGTGACCGCCGTGGACGGTGTTCGGCCCTCACGACGGCCGGGACGCCGCTGCCCCGCTCGGCGTCGCCCTGGATACTGAACGACCTTCAGGGTGACGCACGCGAGGCACCGACGTCGTCCACACTGAGGTAGCCGCCACCGCCTCAGCGCCCCCCGAGGATGGCCTCCAGCGCGTCGATGGCCGCCGCCTGCCCGCTGATCAGGGCCTCGCGGGCGCGGTCGGGGGTGGCCCACTGCGCGCTGTCGATCTCGGGGAACTCGGCCATCCGCCCCGATCGGGGTGGCCACTGCATGGTGAACGTGTTCGAGACGACCGTCGCCGGGTCGAGGTCGCCCTCGCGGGCGAACACCCGCACCCGCTTGCCCGACCCCTGGCGGACCTCGCCGAGGTCGAGCGTCCTTCCACCGGGCGGGTCCTGGCCGATCTCCTCACGGAACTCGCGCACGGCCGCCGCCAGCGGCTCCTCGTCGCCGTACTCGCCCTTCGGGATCGTCCAGGCCCCGGCGTCCTTCGTCGCCCACAGCGGGCCGCCCATGTGGGCGATCAGCACCTCCAACCGGCCGCCGCGAAACCGGTACACCAGGAGGCCGGCGCTGCGCCGCGGCACGCGCCGGCCTCCCCGGTGAACTACTTGCGCGGCGGCTTGCCGTCGGCGTCGGCCATCTCCGGGTGCCACTTGCGGAAGTGGTCCCGGTGCTGCGGGCTGACCGCGCCGTCCGGGTGGTAGTGGTCGTAGTAGTCGCAGTCCACGTGCTGGCCCTGCACCGTGAGGCGCTGATAGGCCGAGTCGATGTAGCTGGGGAAGCGGCCGTACGTGTCCCACACGTACTGGCAGTAGTCCTTCACCATCTCCACCGTCTCGTCGTGCGGACGCGGCACGGCCTCGACGTACTTGGCGTTGTCCTTGAACGGCTTCGGCACGGAGTCGTCGAACGACGCCCACTTGTCGACCATGAAGGCGTCGACGGCCTTGCGCATGTCGCCGTGGTAGGCGGGCGTGTAGGTCTCGAACACGCCGTCGCGGCCCACCGCGAACCCGTTGCCCTGCTTGTCGTTCTCGAACCGGAAGCCCAGGCCCGGCACGTCGCCGCCGCCCATCACGAACTTCGGCAGGTAGCCGGTGAACGTCCAGCCGCCCAGGCCCAGCGCCTGCAGCGCCAGGTTGATGTTCTGGCAGATGAACGCCTGCTCCACCACCAGCATCGACAGCACGCGGGTCTCGAGCTCCACCATCCCCATCTGGCGGGCGGGGTCGCAGCGGCCCTCGTCGACCCACTTCTGCAGGCCGGCCGACTGCCAGCCCTTCTGCTCGTCCACGATCGAGAACTTGTAGCTGCGCGCCAGGTAGATGAACAGGACGTTGATGTACTCGAGCGTCATGTTCGTGATCGGCACGAACAGCGTGGTGCCCGGCTTGTTGGCGTTCCACTGGTTGAAGTCGAAGAGGCCGGGCAGCGTGGTGGGCAGCTTCGCCCGGCCCTCCTCCAGGCGCACCTTCGCGCGGCGGAACACGTCCACCACGAAGTCGGCCTGGTAGTCGCGCGACTTGCCCGACAGCGTCGCGATCTCACCCGGCTCGGGCTGCATGTTGCGGATGTCGAGCCACCACAGGCCCTCGTCGTTCGACCAGAACAGCTCGGTGCCGTGGTTGTTGCACGCACTGGGCCACGTGCGGTTGGTCCACTGCACCAGCGTCGACGCGCCGCGGGCGGCGTCCAGGTCGGACAGCGCCATGCCCATCAGGCCGGTGGCGGCGATGCAGACCAGGGCCTCCTCCAGTTCCGTCATGGGGACGGCCCGGTACGGGCTCTCGTACGGAATGGTGTCCGACTCGACCGTCATGCCCAACCCGACGCGGCGGCTCTTGCGATCGAAGATGGTCTGGAAGAAGGGGTAGTTCAGGGCGTCGAGGAATCCCTCGGGCGCTCCCGCCAGAACCCCTCCGGCGGCGCTCGGATCGGGAAGTGCGGAGCTCACGTCGTCCCCCTTCGGGTCGTTGGCGCGCGGGCGCGGCGCCCGCGCGGTTGGATGCTGTTTGCCTTACCTCTTGATGGTGATGCCG
>JAGQUM010000036.1 GCA_020438485.1 Thermoleophilia bacterium
GGTCAGGCACCTTCTGGCGTTCGGCGCCCTGATCGCCTCGACCTGGCTGGCCAGAAGGTGCCTGACCCCATCTGGCTAGATGCGGCCGGCTTCTCGGACTCGGCGGAGGAACTGCTGGGTTCGCTCCTCGCGGGGCGAACCGAACAGGTCGGCCGGAGCGGCGTCTTCGAGCACTCGGCCCTCGTGGAGGAAACAGACGCGGTCGGCGACGTCGCGGGCGAAGCCCATCTCGTGCGTGGCCAGCACCATCGTCATGCCGTCGTCGCGCAGGCGGGTGAGCAGCGACAGCACCTCGCCCACCAGCTCGGGGTCCAGGGCCGACGTGACCTCGTCGAGCAGCAGCACCTGGGGGTCGTTGACCATGGCGCGGGCGATCGCCACGCGCTGTTGCTGGCCGCCCGAGAGCGCGTCCGGCCGCGCACGCGCCTTGTCGGCCAGGCCGACGCGCTCCAGCATGGCCATCCCCCGCTCGCGGGCCTCCGCGCGCGGCACTCGGTGCACGCGGATGGGTGCCAGGGTGACGTTGTCGAGCACGCTCAGGTGTGGGAAGAGGTTGTACGACTGGAACACGATGCCCATGCGGGCGCGCACCCGGTCGGCATCGACGCGGGGGTCCGTGATGTCCTCGCCGCCCAGCGTGATGACGCCGTCGTCCACGCGCTCCAGCAGGTTGACGCAGCGCAGCGCGGTGGACTTGCCGCACCCGGACGGGCCGATCAGCACCACGCACTGGCCGCGCTCCACGTCCAGGCCGAAGTCGTCGAGCACCACGTTGTCGCCGAACGCCTTGCGCACGCCCGTCATGGTCAGCAGGCTCACGGGCCCGTGCCCGCCCCGTACCAGCCCAGCCTGCGGGCGTAGTGGTCGGTGATGCGCGTGGTGGGGATGGTGAGGCACACGAACAGCGCGCCCGCCACCACGTACGGCGTGAAGTTGAAGTCCTCGGCCGTCGAGATCTGGGCGGCCCGGATGGCGTCCACGACGCCGAGCGTGGCGATGAGGCCCGAGTCCTTCTGCAACGACACGAAGTCGTTGAGCAGGGGCGGAAGCACGCGACGCCACGCCTGGGGCAGCACGACGTGACGCATGGTCTGTCCGCCCGTCAAACCCAGCGACCGGGCGGCGGCGCTCTGCGACGGGTGGATCGACTCGATGCCGGCGCGGAACACCTCGGCCACGTAGGCCGAGTACGAGAGCACGATGGCCAGGCCGCCCCAGATGACGGCGTCGTTGGGCACGTTGGGCAGCCGCAGCGCGGGCACGCCGAAGCCCAGCAGGAAGATGACGAGCAGCAGGGGCAGCCCACGGAACAGGTCGGTGTAGCCCGCCGCGAACGCCCGCAGGGGGAAGAACACGGGTCCCCGCAGCGTGCGCATGACGGCGATCGTGAGGCCCAGGACCGTGATCAGCACCGAGCAGACCAGCAGGATGCGGATGTTCAGCCACAGGCCGCGCAGCACGTCGGGGAACGACGCCTTCGCCTTATCCCAGTTGAAGAACGACTCCTGCACCCGGGGCCACCCCGACGACCGGGTGATGAGGAACGCGACGACGCCCACGACCACCACCGTGCTGACCGCCGCGATGGCAGCGCTGCGCAGGGTCTGGCGGCGTCGGTAGCGGCGGCGTCCGAGCTCGAGGTCGGACGGCTGCCACTCGTCGCCGGCCGCGGGTGCGACCGGCGACGCGGGGATGTCGCTCACTTCAGCTCGGGCGCGCCCTGGCTCGAGAGCCACTGACCCTCGAGCTTCTTCAGCGTGCCGTCCTCGCGGAGCGCGTCGACGGCCTGGGTGACGCACGGGGTCAGGGCGGAGCCCTTGTCCAGCACGGCGCCGAACTGCTCCTGCTGCCCGCCGGCCGCGGGGAGCTGGCCCACGATGACGCCGTCGTCGAGCTGCGCGGCGGTCATGTAGAAGGCGGTCGGCACGTCCACGACGATGCCGTCGATCTGCTTGTTCTTCAGCGCCTGGACGGCGAGGTCGTTCGTGTCGTACACGGCCGGGTCCTGGCCGGGCCGGATCTGGTCCTTGATGGCGGTGTAGCTGGTGGTGCCCACCTGGGCGCCCAGCTTCGCGTCCTTCAGGCCGGCGATCGAGGTCGTGCCGTCGATGGGGCTGCCCTTGTACGAGATCACGGCCTGGCGGACGTCGTAGTAGCCGGACGAGAAGTCCACGGCGTTGCGGCGCTTGTCGCTGATCGACACCTGGTTGACGTCGAAGTCGAAGCTCTTGGCGGACGGGGCGATGGCCGTGTTGAACGGCACCACGACCCACTTCACCTCGTCCTTCGCGAAGCCCATCTTGTCGGCGATGGCGTACGCGACGGCCGACTCGTAGCCCTTGCCGTTCGACGGGGTGTCGTCCACGAACCACGGCGGGTACGCGGGCTTGTCGGTGCCGACGGTCAGCGTGCCCTTGGTGACGAGCTTGAGCTGGTCCTTGGCGCAGGCCGCGGCCGTGGTGTCGGAGCCGGCGGCCGACGTCGAGGACGCGTTGTCATCGGAGCCGCAGGCGGCCAGGGTCGCGGTGCCGGCCGCGAGCGCGGCGATGCTGACGAGGACACGGGTGCGGTTCAACGGCGCTTCCTCACGTGAGGTGTGACAGGACCGTGAATCCTAGTGCGCGGCGTCGCCGTCCGGACCCACGTCGGCGGCCCGCGGGGCGGTGGCCGGGATGGCCAGGAACGCCGCCGCGACCAGCGCGGGCACGACGGCCAGCGCGCGCAGCACGCCGTGGTGGTCGCCCAGGAAGCCCAGCGCGGGCGGCCCGGCGAGGAACGCGAGGTAGCCGATGGTGGACACCACGCTGACCCGGGCCGCGGCCCGCGCGGGGTCGTCGGCCGCGGCGCTCATGCCCACCGGGAACCCCAGCGACGCGCCCACGCCCCAGACTGCGGCGCCCGCGTACGCCAGCGCGGTGCCGCCGAACACCACCAGGACCGAGCCGAGGATCGCCAGCGCGAACGTCGCGCGCAGCAGCGGCACGCGGCCGTGGCGGCCGAGCAGCCCCGTCCCGGCGACGCGCCCGGCGGTCATGCAGCCCAGGAACACGGCCAGGCCAAGGATGTCGGCCCACTCCGGCTGGCGGTGGCCGTCGATGAACGCCAGCGAGATCCAGTCGTTGGCCGAGCCCTCCGCGAACGCCGCCACCATCACCACCACGCCCACCAGCAGCGTGCGCGGCTCGAGCCACGCGGAGCCCGCGCGGGCCTGGCCCGGCGACCTCGCGTCCGCGGGCGCCGCGGGGGGGCCGGGCAGGAACGCGCGCACCGCTACGGCCACGAGGGCGCCGATGACGGCGGCGGCCGCGACCCAGTGGGCCGTGAGCGACACGCCGGCGCGGGCCAGCGCGGCCGCCGCCAGCGCGCTCGCCACGGTGCCGAGGCTGAACGCGGCGTGGAAGCGGGGCATCAGGTTCGTGCCGCCGCGGCGGTCCACATCCGCGCCGTGCAGGTTCATGGCGACGTCCCACTGCCCGATGCCGAACAGCGCCACGAAAAGGGCGGCGCCCGTCCACGCGGGCGAGCCCGTGCGCTCGATCACGGGCCCCAGCGCCACAAGGCCGGCCAGCGTCAGCGCGGCGCCCAGCAACACCGTGCGGGCGACGCCGATGGCGGACGCCACCCGCCCCGCCAGCGGTAGGCCCACCAGGGAACCCGCCGACCCGGCCAGCAGTAGCAGGCCCAGCTGGCCGGGCGTCAGGCCCAGCTCGGTCTTGACGGCGGGGATGCGTCCCGCCCACGCCGCGAACGCGCCACCGGCGGCGGCGAACACGGCGTACGTGGCCCGCGTCGCGCGCCTCAGATCACGGGGGTCCTCGTCGGTGGGGGGCGCCGGGCTCACGCGGGAGTTCTACCCGACGCCCGCGGCCCGCCCGCGGGCCGTCAGCCGACGGCGCCGTCGGGGGCGACGCCCAGCTCGGACAGCAGCCCGGTGACGCGGGCCCTGATCGCGTCGCGGATGGGACGGACGGCGTCGACGCCCTGCCCGGCCGGGTCGGCGAACTCCCAGTCGAGGTAGCGCGTGCCCGGGAAGAGCGGGCACGCGTCGCCGCAGCCCATCGTGATCACCACGTCCGAGGCCTCCACGGCGCCGGGGGTGAGGATCTTCGGGCGCTCGTGCGAGATGTCGATGCCCTCCTCGAGCATCGCGTCGCGCACGGCCGGGTTGATCGCGTCGGCCGGCGCGGATCCCGCCGAACGCACCTCGACCCGCCCTCCGGACAGGTGGTGGGTGTACGCGGCGGCCATCTGGGATCGCCCCGCGTTGTGGACGCAGACGTACATCACGGAAGGGTGGTCGGTCACCGGTTGCCTTTCGGGGCGGGGTTCAGTCGAGGGAGTCGCGCCGCAACGCCGCGACACGGCCCTGGATGTCGTCGTGGGAGGCGCTCGCGGCCGCACACGACCAGGACCTCCGGCGCCCTCATCGCCATGCGGTCGTCGTCCTGTGCCGCCACCTGCTGGAGCTGTTCGCGGGCCCGCCCGTTTACGAGCACGTGCAGGTACGTCCGGATCGTGCCCGCGGGGATGGCCAGGTCCCGCGCGTCCTCGACGGGCCGCCGTACGGCGTCGGGTTCGGCGACGCCGCGGTGCGCGTACGCGATCTCGTCGACGACCTGGCCGGCGACCGTGGAACGCCGGCCCGGCTCGGGTGTGGTCGGCATCGGCTCCGCCTGCCGGTGTGGTCAGACCGTCGTGTGGGGGATGAGGGAGTGGAGCCCGTCGAGGCCCGTGGGCTCGCGCTCCAGCATGGGCACCACGGCCGTGCGCGGTGCGAGCTCGCGCACGCGGGCCAGGTGGGGTGCCTCGCCGGCCGCGCGGGCGCGCAGCAGCGGGTCGGCCGAGCCGCCGCCGGACAGCGACTGGTTCACCACCCACGCCCACGGCGTGATGCCCGCCCGCCCGAGGTCGGCCTGCAGGTCCTCGGCCTCCTTCACGGGCGTGGCCTCGGGAAGCGTGACGATCACGAGGCGGGTGAGCGACGGGTCCCGCAACCGCATCAGCGGGGTGACGGCGGCCGGCGCGTCGCCCAGGTTGCGCATGATGTCGCGGTGGTAGGCGCCCGTGGCGTCCATCAGCAGCAGCGTGTGGCCCGTGGGTGCGGTGTCGATCACCACCCACTGCCGCAGGGCCCGCGAGACCAGGTGCGAGAACCGCCCGAACACCGCCACCTCCTCGGTGCACGGCGAACGCAGGTCCTCGGCCAGCTGCGCGCGGCCCGCGTCGTCCAGCCCCGCGCCCTTCGTGCGCAGCACGCGGTCGCGGTACTCGCGGGTGGCCGCGTCGGGGTCGACGCGCGACATGGTCAGCCCATCCGGGCCGGCACCGGCCATGACCTCGTCCAGGTGGGCGGCGGGGTCGGTGGTCGACAGGTGGACGTCGTGGCCGCGCTCGGCCAGCGCCACCGCCAGCGCCGCGGCAACGGTGCTCTTTCCCACGCCGCCCTTGCCCATGCACATCACCAGTCCGTGGTCGGACCCGGCGAGCTCATCGACCAGGGCGTCGAGACCGGGCGGCCGCGGGGCCTCCAGGGCGTCACCGGGCGCGGAGCCCTCGGCGGGCTCGCCGAACAGGCCGCGAACGGCGTCGAGACCCACCACGTTGCCGGCGCGCAGCGGGATGGTGGTGCGGGGCAGGTCGCGCACGGCGACCGGCATGTCCGCGAGCGCCGCGGCCTCGCGTGCGTGGATGGCGTCCGCCAGCGCGTCCGCGTCCGGCCCCGGGTCGGGGAACACCGCGTTGACCACGAGGTGCTGGCGGCTGAGGCCCAACGCGGCGAGTTCGCCGGCGGTGCGCGCGGCCTCCGCCAGCGCCGACGGCTGGGCCCGCGTCACGAGCACCAGGCGAGTCAGTCCCGGGTCGGCCAGGCGCGCCAGCGCGCGGGCGTAGCCGGCCCTGGCCTTGTCCAGGCCGGCCATGGGTCCCAGGCACGATGCGTCGCCCCTGCCCGTGTCCAGGAACGACGTCCACTCGCCAGGCAGCCGCAGCAGCCGGATGGTGTGCCCGGTCGGGGCGGTGTCGAACACCACGTGGTCGTAGCGGGACGTGACGCCGTCGTCGGCGAGCAGGTCGACGAACTCGTTGAACGACGCGATCTCGGTGGTACACGACCCCGACAGCTGCTCGGTGATCGAGGCGATCTCGGCGGCGGGCAACAGGTCGCGCACCGGCGCGATGATCCGCTCGCGGTACGCGTCCGCGGCGGCGTGCGGGTCGATCTCGACGGCGTCGAGGCGCGCGACACCCGCGATCGGGGTCGGCGTCCGCCCGATGTCCTGGCCGAACACCTGCGCCAGGTTCGACGCGGGGTCGGTGGACACGAGCAGCACCCGGGCACCCCCGTCGGCCAGCGTCGTGGCCGTGGCGCACGCCACCGACGTCTTGCCCACCCCGCCCTTGCCGGTGAAGAACACGAAGCGGGGGAGGTCCCCTACGAGGGTCTCGCCGGTCATGGCTCGCAGCGCCCCGTCGGCGACGCGTCGCCGCCGCCGCAGCAGCCGCCGGACGCCGCGGGCTGCGCGTCCCCGCCCTCGCGCCCGGCCAGGCGCAGCAGCTCCGCCCGGTCGGGGTAGCGCCCGATGGCGACCGTCACGCCGTCCACCAGCACCAGCGGCAGGCCGGCGGACCCCACGGTCTTGAGAAAGCCGGCGACGTGTGGGTCGTCGGCGAACGCCTGGGGGTCGTTGGCCAGGTTGTGGCGCGAGATGTCGACGTCGCGGGAGCGCAGGTAGTCGAGGTCCGCGGTGAAGCGCACCAGGGCCTCGTCCACGTCCGGGCCGCAGACGCCCGTGTTGCAGCACAGCGCCGGCTCGAACACGCGGATCGCGGGGGCCGCGGCGTCGGGGGTGGTGGTCATGGTCGCCTCCAGACATAGACGAACGTCGATGCATATGGTGGCGCACTCATAGATGGATGTCAATGCGTCGTGCTACCGTCGGGGGCATGTCCACGACCACCGCCGATGAGGTCTGCTGCCCCGGTGCCGGGGCCGACCTGCTGCCCGCGGCGAGCGCCGACGAGCTCGCCCTGGTGTTCAAGGCGCTGGCGGACCCCACGCGGATCCGCCTGCTGCGTTATCTCGCCGAGTCCGGTGCGGGCACGGCCTGCGCGTGCCACCTGCCGGGTGCCCTGGGCATCACGCAGCCGACCCTGTCGTTCCACATGGGCAAGCTGCACGACGCGGGGCTCGTGTCACGCGAGAAGCGGGGCAGGTGGGTGCACTGGACGGTGCGCACCGATGCGCTGCGCGGCGTCCGTGCGTTCCTTGATCTGCCCGAGCCGGCGGGAGAGTGCTGCTGAGGCCTGCGCGACGGTGACGCCGGGGGTCGGGGTGGCGGCCCCCGGTGGTAGCGTCCGGCAGGTGAGCGACCTGCGCCGCACGCCCCTTCACTCCCGCCACGCCGACGCGGGGGCCAGGTTCGGCCCGTTCGCCGGGTGGGACATGCCCCTGCACTACGGGTCGCCCACGGGCGAGCACATGGCCGTCCGCGAGCGCGCCGGCCTCTTCGACGTGTCGCACATGGGCCAGATCGAGGTCGACGGCGCCGGTGCGCGGGGGTTCCTGGCGCACGCCCTGGCGAACGACATCGACGAGATCGGCCCCGGCCAGGGGCAGTACACGCTGCTGCTCGCCGACGACGGGGGCGTCATCGACGACCTCATCGTCTATGCGCTGATCGACCGGTTCCTGCTGGTGGTCAACGCCTCGAACATCGCCGCGTGCGCCGAGCGCCTGCGCGAGCTGCGCGACCGCGGTGAGGGCGACGTGCGCGTCAACGACCGCTCGGACGAGATCGCGATGGTGGCCCTGCAGGGGCCCGTGTGGAAATCCGTCCTGTCGCCCCACGTGGCCACCCCGCAGCCGCTGACGCTGGAGTACTTCCAGATCACCGAGGACATGGTGGGCCGGGTGCCCGCGCTCGTGGCGCGCACGGGCTACACCGGCGAGGCCGGCGTGGAGCTGATGTGTCCGTGGGACGACGTCCCCGGGGTGTGGGACGCGCTGGTGGGCTCCGGCGCGGCGCCCGCCGGCCTGGTGGCCCGCGACACGCTGCGCACCGAGGCGTGCTACCCGCTGTACGGGCAGGAGCTCGGGCGCGACCGCGGGCCCATCGAGGCGGGCCTCAGGTGGGCCGTCGACCTCGACGGTGCGCGCTTCGCCGGGGCGGAGCGCTGCGTGCGCGACGCGGCCGACGGCACGCCCGAGCGCCTGTGCGCGTTCGCGCTTGACGAGCCCGGCATCCCGCGCCCCGGTCTGCGCGTGCTGCACGACGGCGACGCCGTCGGCGCCGTCACCAGCGGTACGCTGTCGCCCGTGCTCGGCCACGGCATCGGACTCGCATACGTCCGCAGCGACCTCGCGTCCGCCGGCACGCCCCTCCAGATCGACATCCGCGGCAAGATCAAGAACGCACACGTCGCCAAGCGTCCGCTGGTGGACACATCCGGGACCAAGGAGTGAGGCACGATGGCTGAGGGTCACTACCCCGAGGACCTCAAGTACCACCGCGAGCACGACTGGGTGCGGGTGGAGGGCGACGAGGCGGTGTTCGGCATCACGTGGTACGCCCAGGACGCGCTGGGCGAGGTGGTCTACTTCGACGCGCCCGACATCGACGCGGCCGTGGAGGGCGACGCCCCGTACGCCGAGCTGGAGTCCGTCAAGGCGGTCAGCGACGTGTATGCGCCGCTCACCGGCACCGTCGTGGCGCTCAACGACGCGGTCAAGGAGTCACCGGGGCTGGTCAACAGCGACCCCTACGGCGATGGCTGGCTGCTGCGCGTGCGCATGTCCGACCAGTCGCAGCTCGACGGGCTGATGGACGCGGCGGCGTACACCGCGTACCTCGACGGCCTGTCCTAGACCCCGACCCGGAGACCCGCGTGAGCGACTACCTGGCCGTCACCGACGACGACCTCGACGTGATGCTGCGGGCGATCGGCGTGGCGTCGTTCGATGACCTGCTCGACGCCATCCCCGAGGAAATCCGCATGAAGGGTGCGCTCGACCTGCCCGCCGGCCGGACCGAGCAGGACGTGATGCGCCATCTGGCCGACCTGGCCCGGCGCAACACGTCGTGTGACGACGAGACGAGCTTCCTGGGCGGCGGCATGTACGACCACTACGTGCCCGCCCTGGTGGACGCCATCGTGTCGCGGTCGGAGTTCCTCACGCCGTACACGCCGTACCAGCCCGAGATCAGCCAGGGCGGCCTACAGGTGATGTTCGAGTACCAGACAGCCATCTGCGAGCTGACCGGCCTCGACATCTCGAACGCGTCCGTCTACGAGGGCCCGTCGGCCGTCGCGGCCGCCGCGTACATGGCGTGGGGCCAGAACCACCGGCCCGAGTACGTCGTCTCCGAGGCGCTGCACCCGCACGCGAAGGCCACGCTGCGCACCACGGCCCACGGCTGGGGGGGACGGGTGGTCGAGGTGCCGCTGCGCGACGGCGTCACGTCCGCCGACGACCTGGCGGCCGCCGTCGGCCCCGGCACCGGCGCCGTGATCGTTCAGCAGCCCAACTTCCTGGGAGCCGTGGAGGACCTGCGGTCCCTCTCGGACGCGGCCCACCGGGCCGGTGCCGTGATGGTGGCCTCGTGCGACCCCATCGCCCTGTCGCTGCTGGCCACGCCGGGTGAGTGCGGCGTCGACATCGCCGTGGGCGAGGGCCAGCCGCTGGGCAACCGGCTGGACTTCGGGGGCCCGTCGTTCGGCTTCCTGGCGGCCACGTCGGCGTTCACGCGCCGCATGCCCGGCCGCATCGCGGGGCAGACGACGGACGCCGACGGCCGCCGCGGTTTCGTGCTGACGCTGCAGACCCGCGAGCAGCACATCCGCCGCGAGAAGGCCACGTCCAACATCTGCACGGCGCAGGCGCTGAACGCGCTGGCGGGGGTGCTGCACCTGGCGTGGCTGGGCCGCGAGGGCTTCGTGGGCCTGGGCGAGTTGCTGGCGCGCCGCACCCACTACGCCCGCGAGCAGCTGTGCGCCATCCCCGGCGTCACACCGCTGCACACCCGGCCCGTGGTGCGCGAGTTCGCCGTGGAACTCGACGGCGACGTCAACGCCGTCATCGCCCACTGCCAGCAGGCGCACGGCATCAACCCCGGCCACGCGCTGGCCGCGGACTTCCCGGGGCACCCCAACGGCCTGCTCGTCGCCGTCACGGAGCAGCGCACGAAGGCCGACATCGACGCCCTCGTGCGCGCCGTCCGCAGCGCCCTGGGCGCGACGGTGGGGGAGGTGGCGGTCTGATGCCCGCGTCCACCGGCAACCCCATGCAGGACGAGGCCGTCGTCACCATCTACGAGAGGTCGCGCCCGGGCAGGGCCGCGTACGTCGCCCCCCCGCCCGATGTGCCCGACGTGCCACTGGACGACATCCTCCCGCCGGCGCTGCGCCGCGCCACCCCGGCGCGCCTGCCTCAGGTGTCGGAGCCCGAGATCGTGCGCCACTACGTGCGGCTGTCCAAGCGCAACTTCGACCTGGACTCGGGTTTCTACCCGCTGGGCTCGTGCACGATGAAGCACAACCCGAAGCTGCACGAGCGGGCCGCGGCGCTGCCCGGCCACAGCCGCCTTCACCCCCTTCAGAACGACACGCACACGCAGGGCGCGCTGGAGCTGATGTTCAATCTGCAGCACGCGCTGGCCGAGGTGTCGGGCCTGCCGCACGTGTCGCTGCAGCCCAGCGCCGGTTCCCACGGCGAGCTGGCGGGCGTGCTGCTGACCCGGGCGTACCACGAGGCCCGCGGCGACGCGCGCGAGATCATCCTCACGCCCGACACGGCGCACGGCACGAACCCGGCCACCGTGACGATGGCCGGCTACACGGTGGTGAACGTGGGCACGGCGCCCGACGGCGGAGTCGATCTGGACGATCTGCGGGCCAAGATCAGCGATCGCGTCGCATGCCTGATGCTGACGAACCCCTCGACGCTGGGGCTCTTCGACTCGAACATCACCGAGATCGCACGGGTCGTCCACGACGCGGGCGCGACGCTCTACTACGACGGCGCCAACCTCAACGCCGTCATGGGCCTGTGCCGCCCGGGCGACATGGGCTTCGACATCGTGCACTTCAACCTGCACAAGTCGTTCACGCAGCCCCACGGCGGCGGCGGTCCCGGCGCCGGCCCCATCGCGGTCAGCGACCGCATCGCCCCGTTCCTGCCCGTCCCGGTCGTGGCACGGGACCAGGACGGAACGTTCCGTCTGGACCACGACCGGCCTCAGTCCATCGGCCGGCTGCGCGGCTTCCACGGCAACTACGGGGTGTTCGTGCGCAGCTACGCGTACATCTGCTCGCTGGGCGCCGAGGGCCTGAGGCGCGCGTCGCAGGTGGCGGTGCTCAACGCCAACTACCTGAAGGCGCTGATGGCCCGGCCGGGAATCGGCGAGCACCTGCCCGTCGCGTACGACCGCCACTGCATGCACGAGTTCGTGCTGTCGGGCGGACCGATGAAGCGCAACCTCGGTATACGCACCCTGGACCTGGCCAAGCGCATGCTCGACTACGGCTACCACCCGCCCACGGTCTACTTCCCTCAGCTGGTGGACGAGTCGCTGCTGGTGGAGCCCACCGAGACCGAGACGCGTGAGACGCTGGAGGGTTTCGCGGACGCCATCGCCGAAATCCTGGCCGAGGCGGCCGTCGACCCCGACGTGGCCCGCAACGCCCCGTACACCACGCCCGTGCGCCGCCTGGACGAGGCCGCGGCGGCCCGCAACCCGGTGGTGCGACAACCGATGGACTGAGCGCCGCGCCCGGGGCGTGGGCAGTTCCTCTAGACGGCCGCGCGGATGGCGCCCGGTGCCCGATACTTCCTGTGCAGGGCGAGGAGGGCGAGGGCACCGCCCCCCGCGCTGCGGGTAGTGCACAGGGAGAGCGGCGGGAGGGCACCCCGTCGTCACCCCGGCGGCGGCGAGGGAGGGCACCCCCCGCCGCCGTTTCCTTTTTCGGCTCGCGGCCGGGCGTGAGAGGGTTCGGCGCATGATGCCCGACCCCGCACCTGTCGTCCGCCGGGGGCCGGAGGCGTGGGACGACGCCGCGCGGATCGCCCGCGCGTGGGACCCGGAGGAGGTCGCCGACGCCCGCGGGTTCGCGCGCCGGGCCGGACGGAACCCGGGCAGCACCGTCCTGGTCGCGGGCGCGGGGTCCGGGGCGGTGGGGGCCGCGCTGGGGCCCATCTTGGCGTGGAACGAGCCGTCGGGCCGGTGGCTGTCGCTGTGGATCCCCGCGGGCCTTCACGCCACCGCGCAGGCCCGCGCGCTGTGGAGAGAGATCGTGGCGCACGGCGCCGGGCACGGCGTTTCCCACCTGCGCATGCAGATGCCCGTCGACCGCGGGGCCGACATGGCGTACCTGGCGGCCCGCGGGTTCGTGGAGATCGAGCGCAGCCAGAGGGTGTCGCTGCGTATTGACGTCGAGCCGCCGCCGGTGGTCGCCCCGGAGGGCTTGGAACTGATCACGCTGGCCGCCCGCCCGGAGCTGTTCGGGCAGATCCTGGAGGTCGACCGGGAGGCGATCCCCGACATCCCCGGCGATGGGGCGGACGTGCCCTCGGCCGCGTACTGGCGCGCACGCCTGGATGACGGCACGTACCGGGCGTCCACGACGGTGTTCGTCGTCGATGAGGACGGTCGGGCGCTCGCCTACGCCGTGCTGCACCACCACGCGGGTCGCGACGACGTGGCCGACCACGACTTCACCGCCACCCGTCGCGACGCGCGGGGACGGGGACTGGCCGCCCTGGTGAAGCGCGCACAGGCCCGGGCGGCGTGGGCCGAGGGGGTGCGTGTGCTGAGGGCGTACAACCACTTGGACAACGCGGCCATGCGGGCCGTCAACGACGCGCTCGGCTACATCCGGGCGTCGGACACCGCGTCGCTGCGCTGGGACCGCCCGCCCGCCTGACCCCCGGGACGCACGGCGATCAGCGCGCCCGCGGCGGCGGCCAGCGCGCCGAACGCCGGGGCCGCGTCGAACCAGGCGAACGAGGCCCACCCGCACAGCCCGGCCACCGCCGCGGCCGCCGCCGCCGCGGGCCGGGCGGGCACCACGCAGCCGGCGGCCACCGCGGCGGCCGTGACCCACAGCACGAGCGCGCCCGCCAGGATGATCCGGAAGCCCTCGGGGCTGCCGATGACGGGTACGGCCAGCGCCACCGCGAGGCCCGCGAGCGCGATCAGCCCCCCGGAGGCCCGGAGGATCACGGGATCGCCACGCGGTCGCGCACACGGCCGGCCGAGTCGATGAACACCATCGTGGCGCCGTCGGGCGTGTCGTCGACACGCATCAGGCCGAACCGGATGAACGACCGGATCGCGTCGGGCGACCGCGGCGTGAACCGCTCGTCCTGGTTCGCGGGCGCCCCGCCGGTGCCGACGGTGAGCGTGAGCACGCCGTCGACCACGCGCCGCTCGTAGCGGTGGTTGTGCCCGGCGAACACGGCGGCGAAACGCCCCCGGGCGGCGCGCAGCACGGCGTTGCCCGGCTGGGGCGGCCGGTGCACGACGAGGTACGTCCGGCGGGCGTCGCGCCGCGCCAGCGCGCGCTCCGCGAACGGCACGTCGTCCTCGTTGGCCTCGACGCCCAGCATCACGAAGCGCAGCGGGCCGTGATCGAACACCCAGCGGTCGCCCCCGCCGGGCAGGAACAGCGCGTCGGCGAGGTCGCGCCCGTTGCGGATGAACACGTCGTGCTCGCCCAGCGTCGCCACGAACGGCCCCTGGGCCAGCAGCGGCCGCATGGGCCGGAAGATGTTCTTGTCCAGGAGTGGTGCCACCGCGACCAGGTAGCTGTTGTCGCCGGGGATCACGGAGAACGCAGGGGACTGGGCGGCGCCCACGCGGCCCACGGCGTACTCGTCCTCGCCACCCGCCCCGTAGTCACCGAACGCCAGGAACCGCACGGCGCCGTCGTCGCCGGGCGCCGTGGTCACCGACCCCCACGCCGCGGCCCGGCCGTCGACGGTCGCCACCCAGCCGTGGCGCGCGCCGGGGTCGAGCCCCTTCAGGCGGCCGTCGGCCGCCGCGACCGTCCGGCCCGACGGGGTGGTGGCGGTGATCTCCACGCGGCGTCCCGCCGGGATACGCCACGCGATGTGGGCGGACGTGCGGTCGACCGCCGCGACGAACGGGCCGCGGGTGAACGGGTCCGGCTCGGTGGGGAGCACGTACCGCGCCCAGTAGAACAGGATGGCGCCGACCGCGACGGCCGCCAGCGCCGCCAGGGCGGCGACGGCCACCAGCCACCGGCGCAGCCGCCGCTCGCGCCCGGTCAGGGGGGCTGCGGGTGGCTCGGCGGCGTCGTCCATTCGGGACACCGTAGCCCACGACGGCGTCCGACCGGGGCCCGCACGGGTGCGCGGGGCGCGGCTGCACACCTCACGCGCCGGGGGCGAGGCGCCCCCGTGTCCGGCGTCTGCCCGCGCCTACGGGGGCGGGGCGTTCCCGGCGTCGCGGGCGGCCACCCGCTCCTCGCGCAGGGCCAGCGCGCGGCGGATGAGGTCCATCAGATCATCCTGGTCGCGGATCCTGTCCCGGTACTTCTCGGGGAGCTTTTTGATGGCCTCGAGCTCTCCCTCCAGCGATGCGTAGATCTTGCGCCGCTCGTCCACGTCGGTTTCGTACGTCGTGTCGAGGTACTGCTCGGCGTGGTGGCGCGCGCTGGTGACGGCGTCCTGTGCGCGACCCGCGGGGCTCAGCAGCGACGCCACCACCGTGACGGCCAGGACGCTGATGATGACCGCCAGCGACAGCTCGATGGACACCTCGACCACGCTCACGGGGTTGCCGTCGTTGATGAACGGCACGTTGTTCTCGTGGAGGGCGTGGAGGATCAGCTTCACGCCGATGAAACCCAGGATCGCGGCCAGGCCGTAACCCAGGTAGATGAGGCGGTCCAGCAGGCCGTCGATGAGGAAGTACATCTGGCGCAGGCCCATCAGCGAGAACGCCGTGGCGGTGAACACGATGAACGTGTTCTGCGTGAGGCCGAAGATCGCGGGGATCGAGTCGAGCGCGAACATCAGGTCCGTGAGGCCCAGCGCGGCCATCACCAGGATCATGGGCGTGAACATCCGCCTGCCGTCGACGGTCGTGCGGATGCGGTCGCCGTCGAAGTCCGGCGACGTGTGGAAGAGGCGGCGGGCGAGGCGCACCATCAGGCCCTCCTGGGCGGCGTGCGCGTCCTCACCCTCCGGCCGCAGCAGCTTGCCGGCCGTGATGATGAGGAACAGGCCGAACAGGTAGAAGACCCACGCCCAGCGGTTGATGAGGGCCGCCCCCAGGAAGATGAAGCCGCCGCGGGCGATGAGCGAGAACACGATGCCGAACAGCAGGGCCTTCTGCTGGTCCGCGCGCGGCACCCGGAACGTGCTCATGATGATGAGGAACACGAACAGGTTGTCCACCGACAGCGCCAGCTCGGTGAGCCAGCCCGCGAAGAACTCGGTGCCCATCTTGCGGCCGCCGAACGCGAACACGGCGATGCCGAAAGCGACGGCCAGCGACATGTAGATGCCCGTCCACGTGGCCGACTCGCGCAGCGTCGGCGTGTGCGCCTTGCGCACGTGGAACACCAGGTCGAAGACGAGGAGCCCGACGATGCCCACGATCGTCGCG
Source organism: Thermoleophilia bacterium (assembly GCA_020438485.1). GTDB lineage: Bacteria > Actinomycetota > Thermoleophilia > Miltoncostaeales > Miltoncostaeaceae > JAGQUM01. The sequence continues at coordinate 15,630 of JAGQUM010000036.1, forward strand.
GCCCAGATCCAGGCGGGCACGTTCACGCAGGGGACGGTACAGGGGGTGTTCGGCGACCGCCTCGCCGCCGCGAGCGGGGACGGCGACGGGTGCGGGGCGACGCGCGTGGGAGGGCCACGACGCGGTCCAACCGCGCCCGCACCGCCGGGGTACCGCGAGCGCGACGCCGGCTGGTTCCCGTGCTGCTCAGGGAACGTCCACGCGACCACCGTCGGGCACCGGCGTGGGCGCGTCGAGCGGCGGTCTCCCGCCATCGGGCACGGCGGGCCGGTTGTTCACGGCGGGCTCGTGCGTCTCGCAGGCGACGCCGACGTGTGCCACGACCAGGCGGACCTCGTCGCAGCCGCCCGAGTCGGCGTTCTCGCAGCGCAGGCATGCGCGCGATCCCCCGGCGATCAGTCGCCGTGCGTCAACGGCATCTGGTGCGTGATGCGGCGCACTGCCAGGTACGGCCGGGTGCGCTGCAACTGCAGCCGAAGGCGTGCCGAGCGCATCACGTACGCGACGGCGACCACGGCCGTCAGGCCTGTCGCGGCGGCCCCGACCAGCAGCGTCCACCGCGCGCCCCACGCGTCGCCGATCCATCCCATCAGCGGGGACCCCAGCGGCGTGCCGCCCAGGAACACGGCCATGTACACGGCCATCACCCGGCCGCGCACCTCGGGCTCGACCGACAGCTGCACCAGCGCGTTGCACGCGGGCATCACCGACATCGCGCACAGCCCCGTGGGCACCAGCAGGGCGGCGAACGCCGCGTACGACGGGGCAAGTCCCGCCGCGGCGCTGAAGACGGCGAAGCCCGCCAACGCGGCGAGGATCAGTCGCAGCCGGGGCCGCGCCATCCGCGCCACGAGCAGCGCGCCCGCCAGCGAACCCGCCGCCATGATCGACCCGAGCGCGCCGTAGTCCTCCGGGCCGCGGTGGAACACCGTCGTCGCCATGAGCGCCATCGTGATCTGGAAGTTCATGCCGAACGTGCCCAGCATGAACGCGATGCCGATCAGCAGCAGCAGGTCGGGGCGGCGCCGCACATAGCGGACGCCCTCGCGGATGCCTCCGCGCCCACGGGCCGCTCGGGGCCTCGGCGGCAGGCGCGCGGGATCGAGCGTTGCCAGCGCCACGAGGAACGCCACGAACGACACCGAGTTGATCGCGAACGCCCACCCCGTGCCCGCAGCCGCGATCACCAGGCCGGCGACCCCCGGGCCCACCAGGCGCGACGCGTTGAACGACGCCGCGTTCAGGCCCACGGCGTTGCTGACCAGATCGGGGCCCACCAGCTCGGACACGAACGTCTGGCGGGCCGGTCCGTCGATGGCCGCGGCCACGCCGAGGGCGAACGCCAGCGCGAACACGTGCCACAGCCGCACCACGCCGGCAAGGATCAGCGCGGCCTGCACCCCCGACACCGCGAGCATGGCCAGCTGCGTCCACTGCAGCACCCGGCGCTTGGGGAAGCGGTCGGCCACCACCCCGGCGACGGGCGAGAGCAGCAGCATCGGCAGGAACTGAAGGGCCGTGGTGACGCCCACCGCGTTCGCCGAGTGGTCGGTGAGCTCCACCAGCACGAGCCAGTCCTGCGCCACGCGCGCCATCCACGTCCCGACGTTCGACACGAACGCCCCCAGCACGTAGCGGCGGTAGTTCGGCTCGCGCAGGGCACGGAACGTGCCGCCCGCGGCGTGGGGGTCGGAGGCCATCCGGTTCACAGTACGATCCTCCGGGCGCGTCGGCCCAACGCCGTGGGCGCCTGCTTTTGACAGGTTTTCCGGCGGGAGTGTCAACGGATCCTGCGGCGCCCCTGCGCCCGGCGCGCGACCGGCGCTACGGTCCGGAGGCGACGCGCATGGAGGACGCGGTGCGGGACGGTCGGACAGCGGTCTGGGAGTCGACGCCGACGGGCATCCGGGTCACGCTCGCCCTGGCTGCCCTTGCGTGCCTCGTGCTGCTGCTGGTGCCGTTCCGGTTCGGGGCGTACCTGGTGGCCGCCGCGTTCCTGTACAGCGCGTGGCGCGTGTACCGGGCCGCGGTCGCGGGCCTGGGGCCGCCGTTCGGGAGGTTGATCGCCCTGGCCATCGGGCTGTGGGGCGTGGGGCACGTCACCGAGCTCGCGACGCGGGCGCGCCCCGGGTACGACCACCTGTTCACGCCCGCCGACGCGCTGTTCCTGGCGCTCCTTCCCGGCACCGTCGCGGTGTCCCTGGTGGTCTTCGGGCCGGAGTTGCGACGCGTCGAGGCCGCGGCCACCGCGCGCATGGCAGTGGACGCGATGCTCGTGGCCGTCTCGGCGGTGACGGTGCAGTGGGTGGTGCTGCTGCGCCCGATGGCCGACGACCATCGCCTGCCCGCGCTCGCCGGCTGGTACGCCGTGCTGTTCGTCGCGTGCATGGCGCTGACGTTCGCCGCGCAGCTGTTCGGCGCCGTGCGTACGGGCGACGCCGGCGTCCGCTGGCTGGCGGTGGCCACCGGGCTCCTCACGCTCGGCGTCGCGTTCTGGTCGGTCGGGATCGTGGACGCCCCCCACGACCAGCGGGTCGGCCCGGCGGTGCTGGTCCTCGCCATCCTCGTCATGCCGGTGGCCCAGGGGTGTCCGGCGCCGAGGGCGCGCGACGACGAGCAGGACGGCGGCCAGCACGAGCTACTGCTGCCCGTCCTGGTGGCCGCGGGCGCGTGGGTGGCGTGCGCCCCGACCATCCTCTGGTCGGGCCAGCCCGCCGCGCTCGTCGCGCTGCTCGTGCTGACCATGACGCTCATCGCCGTGCGGGTGATCGTGGTGGGCGTGGTGGCACGGCGTCAGACCTGGCGGCTGCGCGGCTACGCGTTCACCGACGCGCTGACCGGCCTGGGCAACCGGCGGGCCGCCACGGGTCGCCTGGAGGCGGGGGCGGGCTGGCTGCTTCTGGTCGACCTCGACGGGTTCAAGGAGGTCAACGATCGCCTCGGGCACGACGTGGGCGACCGGCTGCTGGCGGGGTTCGCCCGCCGCCTGATGCGGGCGGCGCCCGGGTCGGCCCACCTGGCGCGGCTTGGCGGTAACGAGTTCATGGTCTGCCTCGAACCGTGCTCGCCCGCCGCGGCGCGGGCCGTGGCCCACCGGGTGTTGGAGGGCGGCGTGGCGGACGACCTGCCCGCGATCGGCATGTCGATCGGGGCCGCCCCGTTCGACATCACCGACCCCGCCGCCGTCGCCCTGCGCAGCGCGGACGTGGCGCTGCGCAGCGCCAAGCTCGCCGGCGGCCGCCGCGTGGAGTTCGTCGACGGCGCCATGCTGGACGCCCGTGTGCGCGCGCTCGAGGTGATCGGTCGCCTGCGCGCCGGCGCCGTGGACGCCATGCGGGTGGAGTACCAGCCCATCGTCGCGGTCGACCGCCCGGGCTGCCCGACCGTCGCCGTCGAGGCGCTGGCGCGCTGGAACGACCCGCTGCTGGGCGAGGTGTCGCCCGGGGAGTTCATCCCGCTGGCGGAGGAGACCGGCACCATCGGCCCCCTGGGCCTGCGGGTGCTCGCCGACACGCTCGCGCAGCTCGAGAGCTGGCACATGGCCGGCGTGCGGGTGCACGCGACAGTGAACGTGTCGTGGGCCCAGCTGGCCGAGCCCGGCGTGCCGGAGGCCATGGAGCGCATCATCCTGGACCATCCCCACGGCGCCCGGTGGCTGGTGCTCGAGGCCACGGAGAGCGGCTTCTCGACCGACCGGGCCGGGGTCGAGGCGTTCGCCCGCCTGCGCGGCCTGGGGGTCGCCGTGGCCATCGACGACTTCGGCGTCGGCGCGTCCAGCCTCACCCGCCTGCGTGCGCTGCCGGTCGACGTCCTGAAGCTCGACCGCGCGCTGCTGCGCGGCGTGAGCAGAGACCCGCACGCCGACGCCGTGCTGACGTCCATCGCGGGCCTGGGGCGCGACCTGGGCATGGTCACGGTGGCCGAGGGCGTCGAGGACGAACCCACATGCGAGGCGGTGCGGGCCGCGGGCATCGCGCACGCGCAGGGGTGGCTGTTCGCCCGCCCGGACCGCGCCGAGGCCGTCACGGGGCGGCCGGTCGGCGGGCGCTTCGTGCGGCGCAACGAGGGGCCGGCGCGCGGGGACGTGGTGCCGTTTCCCCGCCGCCGCTGACCGCGTCACGTCTTCCAGTGGCCCCCGACCATCAGGGTACGGCCGGCGATCTCGCCGGCCTCGCGCCACGCCTGGATGCGGCGCGGCGCGAGCACGAGAAACCGGTACCCGCTCGTGCCGCGCGGATCCCAGTCGGCCTGGGCCGCGAAGCCCGCGGCCAGGGTCGGTGCGGCCCTCGCGACGGCCACCGACATCACCAGCTCGGCGTCGACCATCACCACGTCCCGGGTGGAGCCGAACCCCAGCCGCGCCCGCCCGGCGGCCTCGATGTTGCGGGCCGTGGGGCTGGTGCGCTCGATGGCGATGACCAGGTGCTCCTCCACCCACGCCACCGACAGCGGCACCATGTGCGCGGGCCCGTCGTCCGGCGCCGAGGCCACCCACCCGTCGAGGTTCGGCGAGGCCAGCAGCGCCAGCACGTCGCGCCGGCGCTGCTCGGCGGTGCGCGGGGCCGCGGTCACGATCCCCGCAGGCCCACCGTGTCGCCGGACGGAAGGGAGAGCGTCGCGATGCGCGCCCCCCCGCCCACCTCCGACGGCGGCGCGGTGACGGTGGCGCCGGCCGCCTCAAGGTCGCCGACCGCCGCGTCGAGGTCGTCCACGTCGAAGTAGGCCACCGGGCCCGTCATGCCCTTCGACGCGCCGTTCGGGTCGAGGCCGACCTGCACGCCGCCCACGTCGAAACCCACGTAGTACGGCTCGTCCACGGCCGGGGCGCCCAGCACGGCGCCGAACGCGGCCTTCGCGGCCTCCATGTCGGCGGCGGGATAGATGACGCTTCCGAGCGTCGCGGTCATGGGTGCCTCCTCGTGGTGGGGACCCGGGTGGTCCCGTCGCTTTCCCTGACGCGACCACCGTCCCGAGTGTGACAGCCGGGGATCACGCGCGGGCGGCCACGGCCTCCACCTCGAACAGGATCCCGGGGATCGCCAGTCCCGCGACCCCGATGACGGTCTGCGGTGGCGGGTTGTCGCCGCACGCGCCGACGGCACGAGCAATGGCGCCCAGCTTGTCGAAGTCGGGGTCGACGACGTACGTCCGCAGCTGCACCACGTCGCTGAGGCCGAGGCCGTGGGCGCCGAGGGCCACGGCCACGTTGTCGAAAGCCCGGCGCACCTGCTCGGCGAAGTCGTCGGAGACCACGCTGCCGTCGGGACCGGAGCCGTACTGCCCGGCCACGAACACCAGCTCGGCGCCTGGGGGCAGGCGGGCCGTGTGGCTGTAGCCGAACGGCACGGGGTCGTGCAGGCCGTCGGGGTTGAGGATGGTGTGGGACATCGGGGTCACCTCTCAGTTATTGGGGGGCGCCGGCGGCATGCCGGGCGGGTCGGCGGCGTCCGCGCCGAGCGCGAACGCCAGTTGGGCGATCACCACGTCGCGGTACGCCGTGTCCTCGGGGCGCAGGTGGCCCAGCACCACCGGGTAGAGGAGCCCGACGACGTTCGCGACGGCCACCTCGGCGATGGACGCCGCGTCGAAGCGCGGGGCGAACGCGCCGGCCGCGGTGCCGCGCCGGATGGCGTCCACGAACGGCTCGCGGTACCGCCGGGCCAGGACGCCGGCGTGCGCCTGGAGCTCGGCGTCCCGGGCTGCCGCCGTCCAGAACTCCATCAGCATCCGCCACGTGGGGGTGCCGGTGCCGAGGCCCAGGTCGACCATCGCCACCAGTTGCTCCCACGGGTCGTCGAACCGCCTGACGAACTCGTGCATCGCGGTCACGGCCAGCGACGTGGCGCGCTCGAGCGCCTCCACCAGCATGTCCTCGCGCGAGCCGAAGTAGCCCTGCAGCGTGCTGACCGCCACGCCCGAGGCGTCGGCCACGTCGGCGAACCGCGTGCCGGCGTATCCGCGGTCGGCCAGCACGACGGCCACGTGGTCGAGCACGGCGCCGCGTCGGTCTCCGCCGGCGCGGCGGGTCCTGCGGGCTGCGTGGTCTCCGCTCATGTCCGTACCGTATCACGATACGGTACGGACATGACGAACGTCGGTTGCGGCAACCATCCGTCGCCGCGGCCCCGCGGGGGCGGGAGGTGGGCGCGGAGCACGGTCTTGCGCGTCGGTCAGGCGCGCCCTGACGGGCGCGTGCCCGGGCGGCGCGTCACGTATCGTCCGGTGCGGGCGTCATCCCGGCGACGACCGACACCGAGCGGGAGACCGCATTGGACGAGCGCGACGCACTGGCCCGCAGGTTCGAGGCGGCCCGGCCCCACCTCGAGGGCGTCGCCCGCCGGGTGCTGGGCATCGGCGACCCCGCGGGAGTCGCCGATGCCCTTCAGGAAGCGTGGCTGCGCCTCGAGCGCGTCGACGCCGGCGCCATCGACAACCTGGAGGGATGGCTCACGACGGTCGTGGCCCGCATCGCCATCGACACGCGGCGCGGCCGGCGCGACATCCCCTCGGCCGATCCGCCCCAGGAGGCGGCCCCGGACGACCCCGAGCGCGACGCCGTGCTCGCCGACGTCGTCGGACAGGCCCTCGACGTGGTCGTGGGCCGGATGGGTCCTCGGGAGCGTGTGGCGTTCGTGCTGCACGACGTGTTCGGCTACGCGTTCGCCGACATCGCCGCGATGACCGGCACGACCCCCGCGGCCACGCGTCAGGCGGCCAGCAGGGCACGTCGCCGCATCGGCGAGCCGGCCGCGGGCGTCGCCGCGCCGGCGTCCGCGCGTCGCGCGCTCGTCGACGCGTTCCTCGCGGCGTCCCGCGAGGGCGACGTCGCGGGCCTCGTCGCCCTGCTGGCCCCGGGCGCGACGCTGACGGCGGACCCCGCGACCATGGCGATGGGCGCGGCGCGGTACTGGGGCGGCTCCGACGACCCGGACGCGCCGCTCGCGCGTGGCGCAGACGCGGTGGCCCGGGCGTTCTCCGGCAGGGCCCAGGCGGCAGAGCCCGCGTTGATCGACGCGGAGCCGGGCGCCGTGTGGCGCCACGGCGGCCGCGTCCGGGTGGCGTTCGCGTTCGACGTCGTCGGCGACCGCATCGCCGGCATCCGCCTGGTCGCCGACCCCGCCGCGCACGCCGCGATGCGCATCGAGACGCCCGGCCGCGAGGGCGGTCCCGTCTCGCCGGCGCCAGGTGCGTGATGACGGCGCACGAGGCGCACGAGGCGAACCCCGTCCGGGCAACGCGCGGAGATGCGTGTGGGTGAACCGCGACGCGCCCCGCCGCACCGCCCGGCCGCCGGGTGCGGTGGGCCGCGCGACGCCGCGGTGAGGGGAGCCGATCCGGCGTGGGGGGAACTCGCCGCGTACTACGCGCTGGCGTGCGCGGTCACGTGGGCGTTCCAGTCGCCGCTCGCCCTCGAGGCGGCGGGGGTGATCGACGGGCCGGTGCCGGACGGCATGCACTTCGCCGGCGCGTTCGGGCCCCTGGCGGCCGGGCTGGCCGTGACGGCGCGCACCCGCGGGACGGCGGGGCTGCGGGACCTCGGGCGGCGGATGGTCCGCTGGGGGCGCGGGCCGGCCTGGCTGGTCGTCGCGCTGGGAACGCCGGTCGCGTGCTTTCTGGCGGCCGCCGCCGCGCTGACCGCGTTCGGCGAGCGGGGCGCGTTCGCGGGCTTCGGCGCCATCGCGGAACTGCCGTCGCTGGCGTGGCCCGTGGCGTGGGTGGTGTGGATCGCGACGTTCGGGCTGGGCGAGGAGGCCGGCTGGCGGGGCTTCGCGCTGCCCCGCCTTCAGCGCCGGTTCGCCGCGTACCCGGCCACGCTCATCCTCGGCGCGTTCTGGGCGTTGTGGCACCTGCCGAGTTTCTTCTACAACTACGGGGGGCTCGGCGACCTGGCGGTCGGCCTGCCGGCGTTCGCCGTGAGCCTCCTCGCCGGCGCCGTCGTGCTGACGTGGCTCTACAACGGCAGCGGCGGTAGCATCCTCGTCCCGGCGGTGTGGCACGGCACGCTGAACCAGTCCATCGCCGGTGCCCCGCCCGCCGTGGCCGGCGCCGTCAGCGCGTGCGTCATCGCGGGGGCCATCGTCATCCTGCGCCGGTACGGCCCCCGGGCGCTGGCCTCGCACGCGGTGACGCGCTGAACGCCTACCCGCGGCCCAGCAGGTCACCGTGCCGGTCGGCGAACGCCCGCAGGGCGTCGAGCACCGGTGCGGTGTCGCGCCCGGCCCCCGTCAGCGTGTAGCGCACCACCACGGGGGGGCCCGGCTCCACGGCGCGCTCGGCCAGGCCGCGCTCGCACAGCTCCTTCAGCCGGGTGGTGAGCGCCGCGTCAGTGATGCCGGGGATGGCCCGCCGGATCTCCGAGAACCTCTCCGATCCCCCCAGCATGGCCTGCAGCACGGCGCCGGCCCAGGCCCGGCCCAGCACGCCCATCGCGCTCTCGATCATGGGACAGACGGTCGTGGGGGCATGGGGGTCGCTCATGTGGCCTCGCCGTTGCAGGACTGGACTATTGTTGTTATAGTACCTCGCATTGTCAGATAAACAACCGTTCTTGGAGGAACACTTCTATGCAGTTTGGCATCTTCTCCGTCGGCGACGTCACGACCGACCCCACGACGGGGCGGACGCCGACCGAGCACGAGCGCATCACGGCTCAGGTGGCCATCGCGAAGAAGGCCGACGAGGTGGGCCTCGACGTGGTCGCCGTGGGGCAGCACCACAACCCGCCCTTCGTCGCCTCGTCGCCCACCACGACGATGGCGTTCATCGGGGCGCAGACGAAGAACGTCATCCTGTCGACCGCCACGACGCTCATCACCACGACCGACCCCGTGCGCCTGGCCGAGGACTACGGCACGCTCCAGCACCTGCTGGACGGCCGCATGGACCTGATGCTGGGTCGCGGCAACACCGCCCCGGTATACCCCTGGTTCGGCAGGCGTATCCAGGACGGCATCCCGCTGACCGTCGAGAACTACGGTCTGCTGCACCGCCTGTGGCACGAGGGCGTGGTCGACTGGGAGGGGCGGTTCCGCACCCCCCTGCGCGGCTTCACGGCGACCCGCGGCCGCTCGACGGGGTCGCGCCGTTCGTGTGGCACGGGTCCATCCGCAGCCCGGAGATCCCCGAACTGGCCGCGTACTACGGCGACGGCTTCTTCCACAACCACATCTTCTGGCCCAAGGAGCACACGCAGCGCATGGTGGAGTACTACCGGGAGCGGTGGGCGCACCACGGCCACGGCGCGCCCGAGACGGCCATCGTCGGCCTGGGCGGGCAGGTGTTCATCCGGCCCAACAGCCAGGACGCGGTGCGCGAGTTCCGCCCGTACTTCGACAACGCGCCCGTGTACGGGGGCGGCCCGAGCCTGGAGGAGTTCAGCCGGATGACCCCGCTGACGGTGGGCTCGCCGCAGCAGGTGATCGAGCGCACGCTGGGGTTCCGCGACTACGTGGGCGACTACCAGCGCCAGCTGTTCCTGGTCGACCACGCCGGCCTGCCGCTGGAGACGGTGCTCGAGCAGGTGGAGATCCTCGGCACCGAGGTGGTCCCCGTCCTGCGCCGCGAGTTCGCCGCCGTGCGGCGGGCCGGCGTGCCGGACGCCCCGACGCACGCCGGCCGCGTGGAGGCCGGCGAGGGTCACGCCGGCTCCGACCGCGGCCCGCAGCGCGACGAATGGACCGGCACGCGCGCCGAGGAGGGCAACGCCGCGCTCGGCGCCGCCCGGTAGGCCACCCGCGTCACCCCCCGCGGCCGCGTCCGCCCCTCGCCGGGGCGCCGCGGCCGCGGCCGTTTCCCCGCCCGTTCGGTGGGCGCCGTATAGTTCAGTGCATGCTGACCATTTCTTCACGTCTCGACGTCATGAACCGGCTCGGCCGTGCCATGGCGGATCCGACGCGATCCCGGATCCTCATGACCCTGCTCGACGGCCCGAGCTACCCCGCGGTGCTGTCGCGCGAGCTCGGGCTGACCCGCCCGAACGTCTCGAACCACCTCACCTGCCTGCGCGGCTGCGGCATCGTGGTTGCCGAGCCCGAGGGGCGCCGGACGCGCTACGAGATCGCCGACCCGCACCTCGCGGCGGCGCTCACGACGCTCGTGGACGTGACGCTGGCCGTCGACGAGAGCGCGCCGTGCATCGACCCGCGGTGCTCCGTCGCCGGTTGCTGCGGCGCGGGAGCCGCGCCGTGAGCGCCACGGCCGTCCTCGCCCCCGAGCGGCGCGACGTGCTCCGCCGGCGGATCAGGATCGTCGTCGCGGTCACCATCACCTGGAACGTCACGGAGGCGATCGCCGCGCTGTTCGCTGGTGCCGCCGCGTCGTCGGCGGCGCTCATCGGCTTCGGGCTTGATTCCATCATCGAGGTGCTCTCCGCAGCCGCGGTCGCCTGGCAGTTTGCGGCGCCCGACCCGCAGAAGCGGGAAAAGGCCGCCCTGCGTGTCATCGCCGTGTCGTTCTTCGCCCTGGCCGCGTACGTATCCGTGGACGCGGGGCTGTCGCTGCTCGGGCTGCGGGAAGCTGAGCACTCGCCGATCGGCATCGCGATCGCCGCGCTGAGCCTGGTGATCATGCCGTTCCTCAGCTGGTTCGAGCGCCGCACCGGCCGCGAGCTGGGTTCCGCCTCCGCCGTCGCCGACTCCAAGCAGACCCTCATCTGCACGTATCTCTCCGCGGCGCTGCTCGTCGGCCTGCTGCTCAACAGCCTGCTCGACTGGGCCTGGGCCGACTCCGTCGCCGCGCTCGTGATCGTCGTGGTCGCCGTCCGGGAGGGCGTCGAGGCGTGGAAGGGCGACGCCTGCTGCGCGGCTCCCGTCGCCGTGCTCACGGGCGAGCGGAGGGCAGCGGTCTGCGAGGACGGCTGCGGTGTTGCCGACGGTCATCGCTGACGTCGAGTCCGGCGGCTCGTGGTGGGCGGATGGCATCCGGTGCCGCCGGGCCATCGGGGGCGAGCCCGGGGCCCACAGCCGGCGCCACCCGCCGCGGCGCCGGCTTCGACCTGCCCGTGCGACCCGGTCACCGCGCCTCGCCCACCGCATCTGGTGGGAGCCGCCCCGCGTGAGAACGCCGTGTGGACGCGGGGGAGGGCACGAACCCGCTTAAGTCCACGCTTGCTGGCGGCCGGCGGCGGCCGCTCGTTCCAGGTCCCGCAGGCCGACGAGGTGCGCGCGGATCGCGACGCATACGCGGCGTCCTGGGCACACCACCGGGGGCGCGGAGGCGGTCACGCGCGGCGTGTTCCCCACCGTCACGGCACGCCGAGCGCCGGTACCTCGCCCCGCGACGGGGCGACGGACGTCCCGGGCCGGCCGGATGGCTCCGTGGCACGGTCCGGGCCGACCCTGGCGGGCATCCCCGGACGCGGACGCGGTGGCCGGGCGCCTCGCGGCCGACGAGGCCGACCACGTGCCGTTCGCCCTGCCCGGCCCGCTGGCCGTGGGGTTGAACGCCGGCCTGATGCGCAGGCTGGCGCCCGTCGCCGGGGAGTTGGGCTGTACGGGCGGGCCTGAGCGCGGGCGGTGCTACCCGTTGCCGGAGCCGCGGCGCGCCACGGCCCAGATGACGACCGCGGCGGCGGCGACGCTGACGGCCGGGCCGGCGTACAGGCCCACGCCGTAGTGCGCGCTCTGGCCGGACGCGGCGATGAAGTAGTCGGACGACGCGCGCATGCCCTGCACCGTGGAGCGCACGTGGAACGCGGCACCGGCGTGGGCCGCGGCCGCGACGGCGGCGGCGCCGGCGCCGACCCAGCCCACCGCCGCGCGACGGGTGAGGGCGAACGCGGCGAGCAGCGCGAGCACGAGGACCGCCGCGCCCACAACCGCAAGGGGGGCCTCGCCCAGGAGGGAGCGACGGGCGGTGCCAACGAAGCCCTGCTCGTTGACGGCCGGCATGAACGACGCGCCGGCGGCCACCGCGACCGCGACCGCCGGGACCTGGACGGCCCTCAGCCGCGAGGCGTGGAAGCGGGGCAGTGCGCCCGGGGTCGCGCCCGCGGCGACCGTCGCGGCGGTCTCGCGGCGGGAGGCTGCCACGCCGGCGACGGCGTCGCACACGGCGCAGCCGCCGTCCGGCAGGGGGGTGACGTGGGCGGCGCAGGCGAGCGGTTCGTAAGCGGCCATGTGTCCTCGCGGCGGGCGGTGGTCCGGCGGGTGCCGTCCGTGCATCGGCAGGTTCGCGCCGAACTTGAACCGCGGGGCAGACCGCGTGGGCAGGGTCTCTACGCCCCCGGGGGTGCCGGCCGTGGCCCCGGTCGTCTATGGAACTAGACAAGAATGTTGTTGTCGAGTACGGTAGACGGACGATGAACCGACGAGAGGAACGATCACGATGATGACCCTCAACAAGGAATCCCTGGACGCCGCGGTCTGCGCCCGCGATGCACTGCTCGAGCGCGAGCACGAGGCCGAGCGGGCGCGGGTCGACTACCAGCACTCCATCCGGCGCCTGCACGCCGACGGCGGCTCGCTACGTGAGATCGCCGAGGCCCTGGGCATTAGCCATCAGCGGGTGCACCAGATCGTGGACCCGGGCGACGACCCGCGGCGGGGGCGCGGCCCCGGCGGCCCCGGCGGCCCCG
>JAGQUM010000076.1 GCA_020438485.1 Thermoleophilia bacterium
CCGGGCCCGGGGCCGGCGCGAGATCCGGATCCGGCACGGGGTCGGGGTCCGGGGCGGGGGCGGGGAACACGCCGGAGATCACGCGGACCCGGTAGGACGCGGACCCCCAGGTCTCCTGGAGCCCCGAGCCGCTGAGGTACACGTCGCCGCCGGGGGCGATGTTCACCCCGTGGATCTGCGCCAGCGACGCATCGGCCGCCGCGCCGCCGTCGCCGGCGGGACCCGTCGATCCGGGCGAGCCCGTTCCCGCGACGGTGCGGATCACGCCGTCGGGCGTGACGCGGCGCACCCGGTAGTTGTCGCTGTCGGCGATGAGGAACCCGCCGTCGGGGGCGGCCTCGACGTCGCGCGGGTTCCTGAGCATGGCCTGCGTGGCCTGCCCGCCGTCGCCCGCGAAGCCCGCGGAGCCGGTGCCCGCCACCACCGTCGCCAGGCCCGCCGTCGTCACCCTGATGATCCTGTTGTTGCCCGAGTCGGCCACGTAGAACCCGTCCGCGAACGCGGCGACCGCCTTGGGGCGGCTGAGGCCGCCGGCCGCAGGCGCGGGGACGTTGATCGCGACGGAGGTGGCGAGGTCGTCGGCCGACCCCGTGACGCCGTCGGGTCCGGGCGTGACCCGCACCACGGCGTTGCAGAGCTCGTCCACCACCAAGTAGGCCCCGGAGGCCTCCAACGCGAGGCCGCGCGGCCAGCCGATCCTCATCGACGACGCGGGCACGCCCGACACGGGCCCGGACGGGCAGGCCCACGCGTCTGCGGCGGCGCCCTCGCCGGTCCCGGCGACGCTGAGGATGGTGCCCGTGGGGCTCACCTTGCGGATGCGGCTGTTGAACTCATCGGCGACGAGGTAACCCCCGTCGGGCGTGAGGATTACGTCGGACGGACCGTTGAACGACGCGGCCGTGGCGGGGCCGCCGTCGCCGGCGAATGCCTCGGTGCCGTCGCCGGCGACCGTGGTGATCGTGCCGGCCGCCGACACCTTGCGGATGCGCCCACCGGGGCCGGCGTTGCCCGTGCCGAACTCCACCACCAGGTAGCCGCCATCGGGCGTGAACGCGACGCGCCGGGGCTTGTTCATGCCGGCGTCCGTGGCCTGCGCGCCGTCCGCGGTGGAGGACCCGCCACCGGCGACGGTGCGGATGTCGCCCGCGGCGCCGAGTGCGGACGTCGCCGCGCACGCCATCACTGCGAGCGCGGCGACCGGGGCAAGGGACCGGATTCCGTTCACCACTGAAGGGTGCTCCCATGCACCGGGTGCGACAACGGCCGCCGGTCGAGGTCGCCACTGGACCGCCGGGGGGCCCACCGCTGGGCGTCGGTCCAATGACGAATGCACGGCGGGTCCGCCGGTCCGCGCAACACCCGCCCTGCCCCCGCTGCCGGCTTCGCGGCCGCGCCCCCGCGCGGCGACGCGTCCTGATGCCTCCCCCGCACCGGGTCCCCTCCAACACGCAACGATGACTTATATAAGACGCTCTTATGTATGGATCCGGCCGGGAACGACGGGCCGGCGACGCACCGTGACGTGCCGGCGGAATCGCGCTCCCCACGCCGATCAGCCCCGGCGATGCTGCCGCCGGGACGCGCGAACCGGCGGAGCCCGCGTCGCGCACGACACGTAAGTCGTATGTTGCAATCCATACAAGTCCCGTGGTTAAGTCGGCTCATTGACCCCCGCGCCGCCCCGGCGCGACCCCCGGTCGCGACGCGCCCGTTCGGCGCCAACCCCAGGAGTCTGAGCGCATGGCAACCACCGAGGCCACCGGATACGACCTGAGGGGCGACCTGATCGAGGCGTGCTCGTGCATGGGCCCGTGCCCGTGCTGGGTGGCCGACGACCCCGACGGGGGTTTCTGCAACAGCTTCACGGGCTACCACTTCCGCTCGGGGCACGCGCGCGGCGTGGACGTCTCCGGGCTGTCCACGGTGAGCCTGGTGCAGATCCCCGGGCACGTGCATGACGGAAACTGGCGCGAGGTGATGTTCGTCGACGCCAACGCCTCCGACGAGCAGCACGAGGCGCTGATGGACGCCATCCAGGGGCGCCTCGGGGGCCCGCTGGCCGACCTGGCCGCGCTCATCACCGACCGCGTGGCCACGTACCGGGTGCCTATCGAGTACACCGTCGAGAACGGCGTGGGCACCGTGAGGGTGGGGCACCCGTCGGGCAGCGGCTACGCGATCGACGCCCTGATGGAGCCGTACCGGGGACCCGACGGGGAGCCGACCCGCCTGGTCAACAGCGCGTGGAACACCATTCCGGGCAACGAGGCGCTGGTGGGCAAGGCCAGCCGCAACATCATCAACGTGCCCGAGCACGAGATGGAGTGGGCCTATGAGGGCCGCAACTCCATCCAGGGCCTCGGCTTCAGGATGACCACCGACGAATGAGCGCGCGCACCCCCACCCGCCTGCCGCTGGCCGCGCTGGTCGCGGCGGCGGCGGGCGTGGCCGCGGCGTGGGGCGTGCTCGTCGTGCCGGGGCACGCGGCGGTGCTCGCCGCCGCGATCCTGCTGGTGGGCGGGTTTCTGGTGATGGCCCCGTGCGCCATGCAGATGGCGCTGACGATGAGCGTGGTGGTCGAGCGCACCCACGCACGCACCGATCGTGACATCGCCCGCACCGCGGGGCGCTTCGCGCTTGGCTACGTGGGGTTCTACGTCCCGTTCGCCGCCGCGCTGGGCGGCCTGGCGCTGGCGCTGGGTGACGCGGCATGGATCGCGGTGATGGCCGGCGCCCTCGTCGCGTTGGTGCTGGGTCTCGCCGCGCTGGGGCGCCTGCCGGGTGGGCCACTGACGCGGTGCCGGGGCCCGCTGTGGCTGCTGCGCACGGGGCGGGCGTCGTTTGGGCACCCGCTGCGCGCGGGCGTCGCGTTCGCCCAGTACTGCGCCACGTGCTGCGGTCCGTACGTGTTCGGACTGGCGGTGCTGGCAGGCGGCACGCGCAGTTTCCTGACCGGAGCGGGGCTGGTGCTGGCCTACGCGACCATGATGGCCCTGCCGTTCGTCGGCCCCGTGCTGGTGGGTCCGCAGCGGTACCGCTCGCTCAACGACGCCGTGGGACGCGTGGGGCCCGCCCTCGAGCGCTCCACCGGCATGGTCCTGGTGGGCCTGTCGCTCGCCCTCATCCCCACGGCCATCGCCCAGGCCGTCGCATGAACGCGCTGGCCGCCGCGCATCACCACGCCGCCCCGGTGCCGCCCGCGCATACGGGCGCGTGGGGCCTCTCGCTGGTGGCCGCCGCGCTGGTGGTGCTCGCGGTGGTGCGCGTGGCACGCCGCGGCGGCCGCGCGTGGTTCACGACCGCCGCGGCCGCCCTGGTGGCGGGCGCGCTGTGCACGCCGTTTCACCAGCTTGCGGCCAGCCGCTCGCTCGTGGCCCACATGTTGCAGCACGAGGTGCTGGCCACCGTGGCGCCCGTCCTGCTGGTGCTCGGCATCCCGCCGGACCGCCCGCGCATGGGTGCGACGTGGAGGGCCGCCACCGACCCCCTGACCGGGTGGGCAGCGTGGTCGGCAGCGGTGGTCGGCTGGCACCTGCCCGGCCCGCACGCCGCGGCGGCCGCATCCTGGTGGGTGAGCGAGCTGCGCGCCGCCACGCTGTTGGCGGCCGGCGTCCTGCTGTGGGCGTCGCTCGTGCGCCCCGCCGACGAACGGGCCGCCGCCGTGCCGCGCATCGGGGCACTGGGGGGCGCCATGGCCGCGTGCGGCGCCGTGGGCGCCGTGCTGCTGGCTTGGCCCGAGCCGCTGTACGCGCATGGCGGCGGCACACCGGGGCTGGGAGTGCTGGCCGACCAGCGTGCGGCGGGCGGCGTGATGATGGCGGTCGACATGACGGCGATGATGGCCGCCCTGTACGCGCTCATCCCCGACTGGGCGGGCGCCGCCGCGCGGCAGACGGGCGCCGATGGCTGACTACCTCAAGCGCGGGCGGCCACCCGGCACCGAAACCGACCCCGAGGTGGAACGCACCGTCGCCGGCATGCTGGCGCGCATCCGCGACGGGGGCGAGGCCGCCGTGCGGGCGTACTCCCGCGATCTCGACGGCCACGACCCGGCCGACTTCCGGGTGGACGATGCCACGGTGACGCGCGCCGGGGCAGCGGTGGACCCCGCGCTGCGGGCCAGCATCGACGTGGCACACGAGCACGTCACGGCATTCGCCCGGGCGCAGCGGGCCACGCTGCACGACCTCGAGGTGGAGCACCCGGACGGCGTCGTGCTGGGGCACCGGCTGGTGCCCGTCGACGCGGTGGGCGCCTACATCCCCGGGGGCCGCTACCAGCTGATCTCGTCCGCGCTGATGAGCATCGCCACCGCCCGCGTGGCGGGCGTGCGGCACATCGCCGCGATGAGCGCCCCGCAGCGCGACGGATCGATCGGGGACGCCGCCCTGTACGCCATGCACGTGGCGGGTGCCGACGCCATCTACGCCCTGGGCGGCGTGCAGGCGATGGGCGCAATGGCGTTCGGCGCGCTGCCGGGCCTGGACCCGGTGGACATGATCGTGGGTGCGGGCAACGCGTACGTCGCCGAGGCCAAGCGGCAGTTGCACGGCCGCGTGGGCATCGATCTGCTGGCGGGCCCCACCGAGGTCCTGGTGATCGCCGACGACACCGCGGACCCGCGGGTGGTCGCCATCGACCTGATGGCGCAGGCCGAGCACGGACCCAACTCACCCGCCATCCTCATCACCACGTCCCGCGAGCTGGGCGAGCGGGTCATCGAACTGGTTCCGCTGGTGGTGCACGGCTGGCCGACCGCCGAGACGGCCCTGGCGGCATGGGATGAGCTGGGCGCGGTGGCGCTGGTGGGCTCCCGCGAGGAGGCGGCCGCGCTGTCGGATGAGTACGCCCCCGAGCACCTCCAGATCCAGGTGGCCGACACCGGCTGGTACGAGGGTGCCCTGCGCAACTACGGCACGCTCTTCGTGGGGTCCACCACCACCGTGGCGTACGGCGACAAGGCCGTGGGCACCAACCACACCCTGCCCACGAACGGCGGTGCGCGCTACACCGGGGGCCTGTGGGTGGGCTCCTACATCAAGACGCTCACGTTCCAGCGCCTCACGCCGGCGGCAAGCGCCGGGATGGCGCCACACGTCGCGGCCATCTCGCACGCCGAGGGCCTGCACGGCCACGCCGTGTCGGCCGAGATCCGCGCCGAGGGCTGACCGCCACGGGCACGCCAGCTCCCGCTCCGGCGTGCCCGTCGCCGACCGCATCGGAGCGTCGCCAACACCGGCACGGCCACGCCCGCCCCGCGGTCAGTCCCCGACGGGCGGCCGCGCCGGCCACAGGGCCCGGCGTCCCAGCAGGGCCACGATCGCGGGCACCAGCAGGGGCCGCACGACGAACGTGTCCAGCAGCAGGCCGATCGCCATGGCCAGCCCGAACTGGTACAGCTCGCGCACGGGCTGGGTCATCAGCACGCCGAACGTGGCGGCCAGGATGACCCCCGCCGACGAGATCACCCCGCCGGTCGTCGCGATGGCCGTGCGCAGCGCCTCGGAGGGCGGCGACGTCAGGAGTTCCTGCCGGTATCGCCCCATGATGAAGATGGTGTAGTCGATGCCGAGCGCGGTCACGAACACGAACACGTAGGCGAGCACGCGGTTGCCCACCCCGTCGTCGCCGCCCAGCGTGACGGCACACAGCACCAGCACGCCGACGGTGGCGGCGAACGACAGCACGCTCGTGGCCACCAGGTACACGGGCGCCAGCAGCGACCGCAGCAGCAGGCCCAGGACGACGGCGACGATGGCCAGCACCAGCGGCACCAGCACCCACACGTCGCGGTCGAGGGCGTCGCGGATGTCGGCGGTGCTCGCCGTTTCGCCGGCCACGTACGCCCGGGCGTCCGTGATGCCCGCGTCGCGCGCGGCCCGGACCGCCGCGTCCCGCACCGGGCCGACGGCGTCGAGGGCCGCCGGGCTGTACGGATCGTGGCGCAGGACCACGCTCACGCGGGCGCCGCCGCCTGCCAGGTCCGCCCGGGGCACGAACGCCGTGCGGGCCACGCGGTCCGGCAGCGCGCGGCGCAGCCCCTCCGCCGCCGCCTGCACCCGCTGCGGGGTCAGGTTGCCGCCGGTCAGCAGCACCGTGCCGGGGGCCACCTCTCCGGGGCCGAATGCCTCGCCGATGGCGTCGCGGCCGTCCACCGCACCGGTCTGCACGCGGAACCCGCTGGCCGTGTCGAACGTCTCGCGATAGTCCAGGGCGCCCAGCGACAGGGCCACCAGGAACACCGTCGTCAACACCGCGACGCGGCGGGGGGCGGCCAGCACCAGATCGGCGGCCCGCCGCCACAGCCGCGAGCCCGAGCGCTGGCGGTCGACCTTGCCGGGCCAGAACACCGCCCGCCCGCACAGCAGCGTCAGCGCGGGCAGGAACGAGAACGCGACCAGGGCCATCACCACGGTGCCCAGCACGAAGTACGGTCCGAACTGGCGCAGCGTGGGCAGCGTGCACGCAAGCAGCGCGAACATCGCGAGCACGATCGTGGCAGCGCTCGAGAGCACCATCTCACCCACCCGCTGCATGGCCGCCCGCATGGCCTCCACGGGCGACGCACCCCCCGCGAGTTCCTCGCGGAAACGCATGGTGATGATCAGCGCGTAGTCCGTGCCCAGCCCGAACAGCAGCACGGTCATGATCGACGCGGTCTGGTTGCTGACGGTCAGCACGCCGCGGTCGGCCAGCACGGCGCCCACGGTCTCGGTGATACGCATGGCCACCGCCACGGACACCAGCGGGAGGACCGCCATGAGCGGCGCCCGGTACACCGCCAGCAGGATCACCAGCACCAGCAGGATCGTCCCCGCCATCAGCACACGATCGCCCTGCGAGAACACCCTGACGGCGTCGTCCAGGATGCCCGCCGGGCCGCTGACGTCCACGCGGGCTCCCGGGGCCGCCGCCACGGCCCGATCGCGCATATCGCCCACGAGCTCGCGGAACCCGTCGTCGGCGGACGCCCCGCTGACGGGGACCACGACGAGGGCCGTGCGGCCGTCGCGTGAGATGAGCGCGCCCGGATCGCCGGGCACGCAGTCGCGGCCGGGCGCCAGGGGCGGCCGGCACGCGGGGCTGATGGGCGGCGCCGCCGACGCCGGGCCGCGGGC
>JAGQUM010000001.1 GCA_020438485.1 Thermoleophilia bacterium
TCGCGCAGCGGCACGACGGTTTCGACCCCCTCGGGCACGACCGGCGTGAACTCCTCCTCCCCGTTGTCTTCGGCTTCGCGGCGGGCCTCCGCCGCGGGGGCCGACGCCATGCCGCGGAACACCTTCACCTTGCGTCCGTCGCGGGTCACGGCCACGCCGGGGCTCTCGGGGGTTCCTGCCAGCATCCCGCCCAGCATGACGCTCTCGGCGCCGCCGGCGATGGCCTTCGCCACGTCCCCGGGGTAACGGATGCCACCGTCGGCGATCACCGGGACGTCGTAGTCCGCACACGCGCGGGCGCACTCGATGACGGCCGTGAGCTGCGGCACGCCGACGCCCGCGACCAGACGCGTGGTGCATACCGACCCCGGCCCGACGCCCACCTTCACCGCGTCCGCGCCGGCCTCGGCCAGGTCGCGCGCGCCGTCCGCGGTCGCGACGTTGCCCGCGATGAGGTCCACGCCCGGCACGGCCTCCCGCACGGCGCCGACCGCGGCGATCGCGTGCTCGGCGTGACCGTGGGCGATGTCCAGCACCAGCACGTCGGCGCCGGCCTCCACCAGCGCGTGCGAGCGCTCGAGGTAGTCGCCGCGCACGCCGATGGCCGCGCCCGCGCGCAGCCGGCCCCGGTCGTCCGTCGAGGCCTTCGGCCGCTGGGCGTGCTGCAGCAGGTCCTTCATGGTCACGAGGCCCCGCACGGCCTCGTCGTCATCCACCAGCGGCAGCTTCTCGACGCGGGCCCGGCGCATGGCCGCCAGCGCGTCGGCGACGGCGACGTCGGGCGCACCCGTGGCGAGACGCGCGCGGGGAGTCATGGCGTCGGCCACGGTCCGGGCGTCCGCCCCCATGTGCAGGTCACGGCGGGTCAGCATGCCGGCGAGCTTGTGGGAGGCGTCGACCACGACCAGCCCGTTCACGCCGTGGTCGGCCATGCAGCGGCGGGCCTCGTCCAGCGACGCCTCCGGCCGGATCGTGAGCGGGTCCTCGATCTTCAGGGCCTCAGCGCGCTTGACGCGGCGCACCTCGCGCGCCTGGTCCTCGACCGTGAGGAACCGGTGGATGATGCCGATGCCGCCCGCCCGCGCCATGGCGATGGCCATGCCGGACTCGGTGACGGTGTCCATGTTCGCCGCCACGATGGGCATGGCGATGCGGACGTTGCGCGTGAGCCGCGTGGTGGTATCGACGTCGCGGCGCGAGCGGATGGTGCTGCGCTGCGGCACCAGCATCACGTCGTCGTACGAGAGGGCGAGGGGGATCTCTTCCATGGGAGGCACGACGGGGGAGGATAGCTGACGACCCGCGGCGAACCTGGCCCGCCGCGGCGTGCCGTATGGTGAGGTCGTGACGACGCCCGGTGCCAGCCCCGCACGCGGCCGCCTGCGGCGGGTCGTGCTGGCCGTGGCCGTCGCCGGCGCTCTGGCGGGCTGCTCCGACGAGGCGCTTCCCACCCGCACCACCGAGCTGCCGCGGGGGGCGACTCAGTCGGCCCAGGCGTACCTGAACGACTCCGCCGCCGCGACGCAGGCCATCCGCGACTTCTCGGCCGTGCTCGCGTCGGCGGGTGACGCCATCACCCCGGCGGAGGCGCGGCGCATGGCCGACGCTCTCGGGGTCCAGGCGCGGCAGGCGCGCGCGCTGTGCAACCGCCTGGGCGCCCAGCGCCTTGACGACCAGCGCCTGGAGGCCCAGCGCGCCGCCGTCGTGGGGCCGCTGGCTCGGGTCTGCACGTCGATGGAGGCCATCGCGCGGCTCGCCGGCGACGGCAACGTGCGGGTCATGACCGAGCGCATCACCGATCTCAACGCCGGCCTGGCCGAGGTGCGGAGGGCGGGGGAGCCCTAGCCCCCTTTGGTCTGCCGCCGCCCGCGCCGGGGTTCATGCTCGGTGGCCCACGTGCCGATCCCAAGGGTGCGGGCCCGCGCGGCCCGCCCTTCTTCGCTCTTGGGGGTGGTGGGTGGCCGAGGACGTCGTCCCGGTGGTGATCGCGAGCGGGTGCCCCGCGTACGCGCATGGATTGGCCGACTTCCTCGGCGAGCCCCCGCTCGTCCCGGTCGTCGTGCACTCGGTCGACTCCGCGCTGCGGATGACGGCGGCTGAGGAGCCGGCGATGGTGGTCGTGGACGACTGGCTCGTCGACGGCTCGGGCGAGGACCTCGTGTTCGAGCTGCGGCGGCGCCACCCCGGCGCCCGCGTGATGTTCGTCGTCGGCCACGACGACCACCGGGCCCAGATGGAGGCCCTGTCCGCGGGGGCCGCCGGCTGCCTCGCGCGCTCGTGGGAGCGCGAGATGGTGTGCGAGGCGGTCGCGGACGCGCTGCGCGGCGTCAGCCGCCTCGACCTCGACGTGGTGCGATCGCTTGCCGACATGGTCCGCCGCGGGCCCGGCGCCGACACGCTTCTGACCGACCAAGAGCGCGTCGTGTTGCGGCTGATGCGGCAGCACCTCACGTACAAGGAGATCGCGCAGCAGCTGGGGCTCTCGTGGCACACCGTCCGCACGCACGCCCAGTCGGTGCTGCGCAAGAGCGGCGTCCACTCACGGCGCGACCTGCAGCACGCCCCGGCGGGGCTCGCCCGGGCCGGTGGTTCGCGGTGACGCGTGACGTCACGGGCACGGACGTGCCCGTCGGGATCCTGCGGCGCCGCGTCGCCCCGCTGGCCGGCATGGCGCTGCTGCTGGCCGGCGGGGCGCTGGCCGTGCGCGTGACGGCCATGTCGCTGCTGCGCGAGCAGCCGCGGCTGATGTGGCTCTACACGGCGGCCGCGCTGGTGCTGGCCGGCGTGGCGCTCGTGCTGGTGGCGCTGCCGGCCATCGCGCGGGCCGATCAGGCGCGCGCCGGACGCGACGACGAGGCGCCGGCCGTGCCGGACCCCGCCGACCACCGGCGGCCCGCCTCGGTCTAGGACCGGGCGGCCGGTGCGCCCGCGCAGGCGATGACGTCGTCGATGCCGTCGCGCGTGGCGGTGAGGTAGCGCTCGAGCGTGTCGCGCGCCGTGCGCATCTGCTCCATGAGACGGCGCTCGCGCTCGCGCGTCGCGGCCAGCTCGGCCTCGACCTGGTCGACGCGCTCCTGGGCTTCGGCCGTGATCTCCCGGGCCCGGGCCTCGGCGGCGTGCAGCGTCGCGTCGGCCAGGGTCTCGGCCTCGAGCAGGGCGGCGCGGGCCCTGCCGTGGGCGGCGGACTCCACCTCGCGACCACGCTCGCGTGCGGCGCGCAGTGTCTGCTCGGCCGACTCCTCGGCGGCCCGGCGGGCCAGGGTCGTCTCGCGCTCTGCCGACTCGCGCACCCGCGCGGCCGCCTGTTCGGCGTCGGCGCGCAGGGTGGCGGTGGCGCGCTCGGCGTCGTCGCGCACACGCGCGGAGTCCTCGTCGGCGCGGGTGCGCACGTCGGCCGCGTACGCGTCGGCCTCGCCGGTGATTCGGCGGGCCGTCTCCTGTGCGTGCGCCAGCAGGTCTCCCACCGCCGACCCGACCTGGGTCATGAGCGCGTCCACGGTGGGGCCCTCCGCCGCGGCGGCCGTCGCGGCACGCTCGCGCAGCTCGGCGCATTCCTCCTCGGCCTCCACGCGGGCCGCCTCGGCGGCGATCGCGGCCTGGTGCGTGGCGTCCAGGGCCGCCTGCATGGCCTCGACCTGCGCCCGCAGCGCCGCGGCGTCCTCATCCGCGACGCCCGGCGAGGCCGCGCCGTCACGCAGACGCGCGCACTCGTCCTCCGCCTCGCGGAGCCTCACGGCGGACAGCGCTTGGTCGGCCTGGGCCTCGGCCACCTGGCCCGCCCAGTGCGAGGCGTCGCCGCGGGCGCGGTCCAGCTCGCCGCCCAGCCGCCCGATCTCGTCGCGCTGTCCGGCCAGCGCGTCGGCGACGCGCTCGACGAACGCGCCCACCGCCCCCTGGTCGAATCCTTCGGTCGAGACGGGGAAGCGCGCGGAGCGCACCGCCTCGACGTTGACGGGGCGTGCGGCAGCGGCGGGTGAGGTCATGCCACCCCCATCGGCCGCGGCGGGTCGAAACTGAGGGCCCGCGCCGCGGCCCCGGGGGCCGGATCAGGCCGCGGCCGCCGCCTGCGCCTCGACGAGGTCCTGGTACTCGTGCACGACGTCCCACGGCAGGGTGATCTGACGGCCGTCGATCTCAACGGCGCCCTGGGTGCGCAGCTTGCTGAACGCGGTGGTCACGGCCTCGCGGGACGCGCCGACGAGCGACGCCCACTGGGCGTGCGTGAGCTCGAGGCGCAACTGCACTCCGTCGGGCATCGCGACGCCGAAGCGGGTGGCGAGCTGGTGCAGGCGCGCGCGCAGGCGGTCCTCTACGCGCATCTCGCTGATCAGGGCCACGGTCTCGCGCAGGCCTGACACGCGCTCGGACAGCTGTGCGGCGAGGTTGCGCCCCAGGCGCGGGTAGCGGGCGATGAGACCCTCGATGGCCCGGCCCGAGAGGACGGACACGGCGGCGTCATCGAGCGCGCCGACCGAGGCGGGCCCGTCGGAGCCGAGCGTGCTCCAGATGGCACCCTCGTCGAGGATGGACGTCATCACCTCGTGACCCTGGGCGGCCCGCTCGAAGACCGCGATCTTGCCCTCGCGGACGAGGAAGATGTGCTCGGGGCGGGTGAGGGGCTCGGGGATGTCGGCGCCGCGCGGCCAGCGGATGACCGGGAGCCGGTTCTCGAGCAGGGCGACGTCGGCGTCCGGCAGGCCTGCGAACAGGTCCATGCGGGCCAGCGAGCCGCCGCTCAGGCGCCGCGCACGCGGGGTGCGCGCCGACGACAGGGGGGTGGGGCGGAGTGCGATAGCCATGCCCAGGACACTCCCACCCGATTGTTATGGGCGTCTAATGCCGCGCGGAAGATCTCGCGGGGAGTCTCCCGTCCGCCGGGTGACAGCCGCTACGATTTCCCCGCAAAGACGTTGATCGCGAGTGCGGAGCGAGGTTCCCCGCCGTTGACCAGTGATCGCCCGAGTCCCGCCGTGCAGGACTACCTCAAATGCATATACGGGCTGTCCGAGGGGTCCCAGGGCGGGTGTTCCGTGTCGACATCCGGGGTCGCCGAATCCCTGGGCGTGACGAGCGCGTCGGCCAGCAACATGCTCAAGCGGCTGGGGACGCTGGGCTACGTCACCCAGGCCGGGCGCGGCGAGTTCGCGCTGACCGAGGGGGGCCGTGTGCAGGCCCTGCGCGTCCTGCGTTTCCACCGGCTGCTCGAGACGTTCCTGGTCGAGCGCCTGGGGGTTCCTCTGGAGGAGGCGCACGGCGAGGCGGAGGTGCTGGAGCACCATCTGTCGGAGTCGCTCGGCGCGCGGATCGCCGCGGACCTGGGGCACCCCGGTCGCGATCCGCACGGCGACCCCATCCCCGGGGTGGACGGCGCCATTGAGGACGTCGCCGGCGTGTGCCTGGCCGACGCGCCGGCCGGCACGCGGTCGCGGGTCGTGCGGGTCAGCGACCGCGACGCCGACCTGCTGGGCTACCTCGCGCGGGTGGGGCTGGTGCCCGGCACCGACTGCGAGGTGGTGGAACATCAGCCGTTCGGCGGGCCCACGATCGTGCGCGTGGCGGGAGGCGACGTGCCCGTCCCGCCGGGCGCCGCGCGGGCCGTGTTCCTGGATACCGCCTAGGTCAGGGAGTCGCGCTCCGGGGCGGGCCAGCGCCCGTCGGCCTGACGCGCGCGCTCGGCGTACAGCAGCGCCAGCGAGATGTGCGCCAGAGGCAGGACGAGGATGCCGGGGATGAGTGCGAGTGCGTTCGCGAGGACGACCGCGCGGTCGCCGTCCGCGACGGCGGCGGCGATCCACTCCGTGGGCAGGGTCGCCGCCAGGCCGAGGGCGCCGAACACGAGGAAGAGGGCGATCCAGGTCCCGGCGGTGGCCCAGAAACGGCCCCTCACCAGATCGACGGAGCGGCGGAACGAGGCGGCCGCGCCCCGGTCCTCCGTGACGACCACGAGCGGTGCGAACAGCCAGATCACGCACAGCACGAGGCCGGGGATGAGGAACGCCGCGCCGCCCAGCGCGACGCCGACGGCGAAGCCGGCGGCCACGAGGAACAGCGGGCCGATCCTCTCGCCCACCGCCCGCAGCGCCCGTGACGCGTCGGGGCGGCGTCCGTGGAGCGCGTCGATCGTGGCGACGGCGGTGCCACTGGCGGTGGGCTGCACCAGCAGGAGCGCCGCGGATGCATAGACCAGCAGCGCCAGGCTCTGGCGCAGGGACGTGTCGGAGGGCTCCGATCCCAGCTGGTAGAGGGTGCCGAGTACCGCCAGCGGCACCGCTGAGACCAGCGCGATCAGCGCGAACGTGCCGATGGCCGTGCGGTGGATGGAGAACGCGCGCTGGATGATGGCGCCCAGCGGCATCGGCTCGGCCGGCCGCGAGGGATCCGGCGGCTCGTCCGGAGGCGGGGGCGGCGGCCAGCGGTCGTCGGTCACAGGGGGTCCCCGGGTTCGGCCAGCACGGCGTCGGCGGTCACGTCGTCCATGGTGAGCCCCAGCGACGACAGGTAGTACGGGGTGAGCAGGTTCAGCCGGTGACGGCACGCGGGGCACAGCGGCATGGGCGGCCGGGTGGGCACATCGGGGTGGTCACCCAACGCGAACGCCCGCCCGCCGAACGGGGCGCACACGCTGCAGTCGTCCTCGGCGAGGTCCAGCCGCACGAACTCGCACCCGCCGGCCTCCAACTGGGCCAGCAGGCCTTCCTGCTGCACCCTGTGGGCCTCCGCGCCGTCGGCGACACGGCGCCGGTCCGCGTCGGTCCAACCGTCGCGCAGCGCACGGGCGAACGCCGCGGGCGGCCGCGCCTCGTCGCGGAAGCGGTCCGTCCAGCGGTCGATCTCGGCCTGCCAGTCGCGCGGGGGTGCCAGTGGTCAGTCCTCGATGAAGTCCACGGCGACCGGGCCCGGAACGAGGCCGGCCTCGTGGCCGCGGCGCAGCAGCTCGGCCACGGCCTGGCGGCCGTCCGCACCGTAGTCGAGCGTGCGGTCGTTGACGTACATCCCGACGAACTTGTCGGCCAGACCCCGGTCGAGGCCGCGGCCGAAACGCTCGGCGTGCTGGAGGGCGGGCGCGCGGTGCTCGAGGCCGTACGCGATGCTGTCGCGCAGCACGTGCGACAGCCGCACCATCGCCTCGCCCTGGATGTCGCGGCGCACCGCGTTGGCGCCCAGCGGCAGCGGCAGCCCGCCGGTGAGATCGTCCCACCACTCGCCCAGGTCGAGGATCGAGCGCAGGTCCTGGGATTGGTACGTCAGCTGGCCCTCGTGGATCACCAGGCCGGCGTCGGCGTTGCCGGACGCCACCTCGTCCAGGACCGTGTCGAACGGCACGACGTGCGGCGTGTCGATGCGGCCGACGGCCAGCTGCAGCTCGAGGAACGCGCTGGTCCACGTGCCCGGCACCGCGACCTTCAGCGAGGGCAGCGTGGCCGGGTCGATGTCCTCGCGCGCGACGACGATCGGGCCGTACTTGTCGCCCATCGACGCGCCGTGGGGCAGCAGCCGGTACCTGTCCGCGAGGTACGCGTATGCGTGCACCGACAGCGCCGTGACCTCCAGCCGCCCCTCGAGGGCCCAGCGGTTCAGCGTCTCGATGTCCTCGAGAACGTGCTCGAAGCGGAACCCGTTGGTGGGGATCAGGTCCTCCGCGAGCGCGTAGAACATGAACGCGTCGTCGGGGTCCGGGCTGTGCCCGAGGCGGATGAGCTGGTCGGCCACGCGGCGGCTCCTCGCTGGGGATCGTTGCCGGGCCAGCATACGGAACGCGCCCGCGCGGGCGTCCCTCAGGGGAACGCCACGACCCGGTTGCGGCCTTCGCGCTTCGCGCGGTACAGCGCCGTGTCGGCGTTGCCCACCAGGTCGTCACCGGCCTCGAGGCACGACACACCGCCGGACACGCACACGGCCAGCTCCGCCACCGGGGACTCCTCGACGGCGCGGCGGGCGAGCTCGGCGGCCACGACGGCCTGGGCCAGGTTGTGATTGGGCAGCAGGGCGATGAACTCCTCGCCGCCCGTGCGGGCGACGAACCCGCATCCCTCGAACGCGATGCGCAGGCGGCGGCCCACCTCGATCAGGGCGGCGTCGCCGCGCTCGTGGCCGTGCTGGTCGTTGATGGCCTTGAAGTTGTCGATGTCGAACACGGCGGCCGCCAGGTTGCGGCGGTGCCCGGCCGCGGTCATCTCCTCCGCGAGGCGCTCGCCGAACGCCCGGCGGTTGGGCAGCCCGGTCAGCACGTCGTGCTGGGCCAGCCACGCCATCTCGTCCTGCGCGACGCGCCGGTCGGTGACGTCCATCAGCACGCCATCCATGAACCGCCGGTTCTCCGCGTCGCACACGGTCTGGGCGCGGTCGTGCACCCAGCGCACCGAGCCGTCCGCATGCAGCACGCGGTACTCCGCCTCGAACGGCGCGCACTCCGGGGTGGCCGCGAGGCCGGCGGTCACGGCCGCCACGTCGTCGGGATGCACCAGCGACAGCAGCCGGCTGCTGCCGGGGCGGAACTCGGACGGGCTCCGGCCGGTGAGCGACCGGATCTGGTGCGTCACGAACACGACCGTCCGGGCCTGATCGGTGAGGCAGCGGTAGATGGCGCCCGGGACGTTCTGGATGAGGCTCATGCCCCCCGCCGGCTGCGCGGCGGACGCCGGCGGTGCCGCCTGGGGCGGGGCCGGGGCGATGACGCTGCGCTCGCGGCGCCGGCGGGCGCGCGACTTCGGCGTGCGCACGATGCCCGCGGGGACGTCGGCCTGGGCATCGTCGGGGGGTCCGCCGAGCAGGCGGGCCCGGCAGTCCTGGCACATGCTGCCCCAGCGCACGTCGCCCTGGCCGCACAGCTCGCACACCGAGGTCCGCGCGGCGCCCGCGCGCGACGTCCCGGCGTGCCGTGCGCGCGCCTCGCGCTCCAAACGTTTCAGGGCGTAATCGTCCAAGGGGTCTTCCGGGTGCCTCGAGAGGGGCTGGTGGTGCTTCTCCACTCGGATCGGCACCGCGACCCCCCGGGTTGACCCTCTAGACGCCCTCTCGGTCGTTGTGGAGCGCGATGATCTCACTCGCGTCGTCGCGCACCACGCACGTGCCCTCCCCCTCGGCCACGAGGCGCCCGTCGCACCGCAGAGCCACAACGGCGACGAATGCGCGGGGACGCATGCGCGTGACCTCCGCCCTGATGTCGATGGGGGTGCCGGGGGGAATCCCCTCGCGCAGCCGGTACGAGACGCGCGCGGTCATCGACCACACCCCCACGCAGACGCCCGCGTAGACCAGCATCTCGTCCACCAGCAGGCCCACCAGGCCGCCGTGGAAGCGGTCCGGGTAGCCGATCTCGCTGGGGAGGGGGACGTGGCGCGCCACGGCCGTGTCGCCGTCGCGGTGGATGCGCAGCCGCAGGCCCCGCGGGTTGTCGAGCCCGCACACGAAGCAGTGCGTGAACGTCGCGGGGTTCAGCAGTTCGCCGCTCACGCGGTCGCCGCCCGGGAGCGGCGGCCGGCCCGTGCGCTGCTACCCTGCGTCGCGGGGCCGCCCCGCGGCGCCGCCGACCATCCCCGAAGGGTTCCCCGCATGTCGTCCGTCCTCATCGTCGTGCACACGCTCGTCAGCGCCGTGCTCATCCTGTTCGTCCTCCTGCACAGCGGCAAGGACGCGGGTCTCTCGGGCGCCTTGGGTGTGGGGGCGGGCGGGGGCTCGCACGGCGGCTCATCGGCAATCGTCGAGCGCAACCTCGACCGTCTCACGGTGGTCGCATGCATCGCGTTCTTCGTGACGACGTACCTGCTGGCGCAGTACCTGTAGCGCCCCCGCGGGGTCACTTCTCCATCACGCCGCCGTGGGGCTGGGCGGGCTCCATGGTCCACGCGTAGGCCTCCGACAGGCGCACCAGCGTCGTGGCGTTGGGGGCGCGAGAGACCTGGTCGAGGATCGCCGCCAGCAGCGCGTCGCGCACCTGGTCGGGAAGGGTGGGCTCGTCCTGCGCCATGGCGCTCTCCTTGGGGTGGGGGCGGTCGCCCGTGATTCGCACGGCCGAAAGTACCTCGCGGGCGCGGCGGGGGGTCTCGGCGTCCACAGCGGCGTGCCGGGGCGCTAGGATCCCGCGCAATGACGAACAACATGCCATACCCGGTCAAGCTCGTCGCCGCGCTGATCGCCGCCATCGTCGTTGGCCTGGTGATCTATCTCGTCGCCGCGCTTCACGTCTACATCATCGCCGCCGTGGTCTGGTTGATCTCGGCGATCTTCGGCTAGCAGCCCGGTCGCCGTTACCCGCCGCCGCCCAGGCGGCGGAACGCGCCGTCCGCGTCGCACGCGATGCCGTGCGCGTCGACGGTGAACCCTGCGGCGCCCCCGGCCGTGCCGGCCTCGCGGCGCCAGCGTGACGATCCGACGCGGGCGTACGTGACCTCCACGGCGTCCAGGGCAAGCGACGCGGCGTCGACGCGCACACACCGCACCGCGACGACCCCCCCGACGTCCACGGGGCCGCCGCGCACCACGGGAACGTGGCTCATCGGCGTGAACGGCAGCCACACGTGCGTGCACCCGTCGAGTTCGGGGCGCCGCGCGCCGCCCACCTCGCCCCAGTGCCCCGCGCCGTCGTGGCCCAGCCACAGGTCGGGCTCGTCCATGTCGCGGAACAGCAGGCACTGCCGTACGGACCAGTCGGGCCCAAGGCGCAGCACGTACTCCACCCTCTCGCGTCCCACGTGGCCCTGCACGGTGTATGCCTCGTTGTCCCACCGGATCGTCGCGTCCTCGCGGTGGGCGCCGTCCCACGTCTCCCACGACACGGCGTGGCCGTCGGGGCAATGGACGGCGGCAGGCGTCGGGAAGGGGGCGTCGGGCACGGCCCTCAGGCTATCGCCGGAAACGCCCGCGCCCGTGTGGACCGCGTGTCCGGCGGGTACGGGGCCCCCACGGCATCCAACGCAAGGAGCGGGACATGAGCGAGCCCGAGCGCACCGGGGGGCCTCACGGCCCGGACGAGCTGGCGCAGGAGCGCGACGAGATCGTGCGGGCGGCCGAGGCGGAGCAGCGGGAGGTGCGCGCCCGGGCGGGGGCGGTGGCGGGTGAGGATCCCAGCACGCGCCGGGGCGTCAGCGGCACGTCGCTGCGTCTCCTGCTGGCCGCGGCGGCCGTCGGTGCGATCGTCGTGGGCGTGATCACCGTGTTCTTCACCGGCAACGTGGGCATCATCTTCGCCGCCGCGGTGTGCGGCGCGATCCTGGCCGGCCTGCTGGCGACACTTCTGTTCCTGCAGGTCGAGGACGGGCGGGTCGACGAGGATGTCGAGGAGGCCGCGGAGGGCGGCGCCCGGCGACCGCCCACCTGACGGGCCGTGGCTCAATATCCCGGGGGGTGGCCGTCGGGCCGCTCATCGGCTCGTGGTGGTGCCACCCGCGGCGGGCTACCCCGGCGGGGAGGGACGCCTCGCCCCGGAAACGAGAAGACCCCGCCGGAGCGGGGTCTTCGTGAGGTGCGGCTGAGAGGACTTGAACCTCCACGTCCCGAGGGACACAAGGCCCTCAACCTTGCGCGTCTACCAATTCCGCCACAGCCGCACAGCGCCCGCGAATACTACTAGATCGGCGGCGCGGCCGCGGGTCCTAGAGGCTGCGCAGCACGCCGACGACCTTGCCCAGGATGTGGACGTCGCCGTCGGGCACGATGGGCTCGAACGCGGGGTTCTCGGCCAGCAACCGCACTGACCCGTCGCGGCGGTCGAGCCGTTTGCAGGTGGCCTCGTCCTCCATGAGCGCGATCACGATCTCGCCGTTGTTCGCGGTCTGCTGGCGCTTCACGGCCACGAGGTCGCCGTCGAGGATGCCCGCGTCGCGCATGGACTCGCCCGTGATGCGCAGCAGGAAGTCGGCGGCGAATGGGGTGTCGACCCACTCGTCGACCTCCTCGTCGGCCAGGCGCGGCAGGCCGGCGGCGACGGCGCCGACCAGTGGCAGGCGTCCGAGGCGCTCGTCGCGGGCCTGCCGCGCGGCGTCGAGGCTGGCTACGGTCGCTCCGCCGCCAGCCGTCGCCACCACGTTCATCGCCCGCGGCTTCGTGGCGTCGCGGGCGATGTGGCCGCCCTCGGCCAGCTTGGCCAGGTGCGCGTGCACCGTGGACGGCGACGCCAGCCCCACCGCCTGCCCGATCTCGCGCACCGTGGGCGGGTACCCACGCTCCCGTGTGTGCTGCGTGATGAAGGCGAGGATCTCCGCCTGTCGGGGCGTGAGCGAGGTCATGAGGCCTCCCGGCCAGTGGCGAACAGGTGTTCCGTACCGTAACACGTCGGGCGGACGTGTGTTCGGTGCGGGCGGCCGGAGTCCTGCGGGAGTCCTCTACACTCGCGAGGCGGGCCGGGCAGCCGCGGTGCCTCGGCGCCGAGGAAAGTCCGGACACCACAGAGCAGGGTGCTGGTTAACGGCCAGCGGGGGAAACCCCAGGGAAAGTGCCACAGAAACGACACAGCCTCGAGGGCCTTGCGCCCCGCGGCAACGGTGAAACGGTGCGGTAAGAGCGCACCAGCGGTCTGGTGACAGGCCGGCTGGGTAAACCCCACCCGGTGCAAGGCCAAATCGGGGCGTCACGGGTTGCTCGCCCAGTCCCAGGTAGGCCGCACGAGGCGTCCGGCAACGGGCGTCCCAGAGAGATGGCTGTCCCCGACAGAATCCGGCTTACAGGCCCGCTACGGACGCGCCCCGCCTTGGCGGGGCGTCTCTAACCCGTCTCGCTGAGGGACGGGGCCGCCGCGCCCCGTGCGTCGGGCGCCGGTGCGCCGGATCCGTCTCCGTCGGGATCCGCGTGGGAGCCCATAAGGCCCCCCACGAGCGAGACGTGCATGGCGTCGAGCACCGCGAGCAGGGTGGGGAACGCCGCGGGCTCCATGTCGTCGGACGCCGCCAGGGCCTCGGCCTCGAGGGCCAGGGCGACCGCGACCCGCCCGAACTCGGCCACGGCGCCGAGGCCGCCCGCGCCCTGCAACCCGGCGCGGACTCCCGCCAGATGGGTGCGGCCGATGGCGGTGGTCAGGCCACCGGTGTCGAGCGCCCCCGTCGCGATGCGCAGGAACCGCAGCGTGCCGCGACGCAGCGCGGCCTGCGTCGCCCGGTTGACGCTGAGCGGCACGTCCGGGTCGTAACCGCGCTCCACCGCGTCGAGGATCGCGTCTGTGCGCCCGTTGAGCGCCCTGGCCAGGCGCGGGCACGGCACGAGCGGGGCGGCCGCCGTGCGCGGGGGACGCAGCCGCTCGGCGGCGGGGGCGCCGCGCGCGGTGAGCCACGCGGTCAGCTCGGTGACCTCGAAGCGACGGTGCCCACCGATGGTGCGGTGTGCGGGGATCAGGCCGGCGTCCGCCCACCCGCGGATCGTGGCCACGCTCACCCCCACCAGCGCGGCGGCCTCGCTCGCGGTCATGGTGCGGGGTCGTTCGTTCGGCGGTCGGTTCGGGGGCACGGCGGACCTGGTTCTCGGGGTGGGCAAGTCGGCGGGCGTCCGTGCGGCCGGGCGCGCCCGGGCTCAGGCGCCCCAAGGATTACGCCGGGGCGGCCCGCAGTCCTGCCGGTCCCTGGGGTGCGTCGTCCAGGCGCAGGTGCATCAGCGCCATCCCGCCGGCCCCGAACAGGCGCCGCCCCAGAGGCAGGCGCCGGCGCCGCACCTCGCGGAACCCGCGGCCCTCGTACAGCGCGCGGGCCGCCGCGTTGTCGAGCGTCACCCACAGCGAGGCCACGCGGCAGCCGCGCCCCCGCGCCAGGTCCTCCACGGCTGTCATCAGCGTCGTGGCCACCCCGCGGCGCCTCCACTCCGGGTCCACCGCCACCTCGCCCACGTACGCCTCGTCGGCCGCCAGCGGGCCGTGCCACAGCAGCGAGAGCACCACGCCCGCCCAGAGGGCGCGGGGGGCGCCCACGGCGCGCCGCAGCGTCGGCTGCCACGCGGGCACGCCCGTGTCGTTCGCCGTGCTCAGGTGTGCGGTTCCCACCACCCGGTGGCCCGAGGTGGCCACCACGTACCCCGACGCGCCGCCCTCGATCTCGGCCCGCACGAGGGCCTCGATGGCCCGCGGCGCCCGCGGCCCGTACGCCGGCCGGTACTTCTCGCCGAGGGACTCGGCAAGGAGGGCGGCCACGGCGGGCGCGTCGGCGGCGACGGCCGCCCGCGCGCGGACGTCGGGGGGCGGGGCGTGGGGACCGGGGGAGCTCACCGCGCCGATCATCGCAGGGCCCCGCGATGCGGGACCTCAAGGATTCGCGCCCGCGTGCCGATGATTCCCGTGCAGGCACCCGCGGGAAGATCGTTCCCGCCGGGGACTTGCATTCGCCACGCCCCGTTGCGTAGCGTTCACAGCGGTCATGAGTGCCAGCGCAAAGCCCCGGCTTGCTGGCCGGCAACCCTCCTCCGCGGTGGGGTGCTCCGGGTGAGGACCGGGCGGGTCGCCCTCGGGCTCCCGTAAGCGCGGACCCACATACGGATGGGTCCGGAAATCACCTTCCCAAGGACCCACCGTGACGTATTCCCCCGTCGCCGCGTGCGACGCTCCCGCCGC
This sequence comes from Thermoleophilia bacterium, assembly GCA_020438485.1. GTDB lineage: Bacteria > Actinomycetota > Thermoleophilia > Miltoncostaeales > Miltoncostaeaceae > JAGQUM01. The sequence goes on from JAGQUM010000001.1 coordinate 14,525, forward strand.
CATCGCGCCGCTGCTGCCGGTCGCCGACGCCCACGCCGAGGCCCCGCTGGTGGACGGCACGTCGGTGCGCTACGTCAACCTGGACTACGCCGCCAGCGCCCCGGCGCTCGACGCCGTCACCCGCCAGCTCGAGGCCGCGCTGCCGTACTACTCCAGCGTCCACCGCGGCGCCGGGTACGCGTCGCAGGTGAGCACGGCGCTGTACGAACGCTCGCGCGAGGTCATCGGCGAGTTCCTCGGCGCCCGCGACGACGACGTGGTGGTGATCACCCGCAACACCACCGACGCGCTGAACCTGTTGGCGACCGCGGTCCCCGCGGACGCCGGCGACGTGGTGGTGCTGGACGTCGAGCACCATGCCAACCTGCTGCCGTGGCGCCGCGGGGCGTGCCGGGTCGTGCCCGTGGCGTCCACTCTGGCCGCCACGCTTGCCGCCCTCGATGCGGAGGTGGCGTCGGCCCCCACCGCCCTCGTGGCCGTCACCGGCTGCAGCAACGTCACGGGCGAACTGCTGCCGCTGGAGCAGCTGGTGGCCATCGCCCGGCGCCACGGTGCCCGCATCTGTGTGGACGGTGCCCAACTGGTGCCGCACCGGCGCGTGGACATCGGCGCCCTGGGCATCGACTACATCGCCCTGTCGGGGCACAAGGCGTATGCCCCGCACGGCGCCGGCGCGCTGGTGGGCCGCCGCGACTGGCTGGACGCCGCGCCCGCGTACCTGGCCGGCGGCGGGGCCGTCCGCGAGGTCACGGCCGACTCGGTCGAGTGGGCATCCGCACCCCAGCGCCACGAGGGCGGCACACCGAACGTGCTGGGCGCCGTGGCCCTGGCCACCGCCTTCCAGACGCTGTCGCTGCTGCCCCAGGGCGAGCTGGCGGCACACGAGCACGCCCTCGCCGAGCGGCTGCGCGACGGCCTCGCGGCCGTCCCCGGGGTGTCCGTCTTGCGCATCTGGGACGACTCCACCGACCAGGTTGGCGTCGTGACGTTCGTGGTCGAGGGCCACGACTCCGGCCGCGTGGCCGCCTACCTGTCGGCCGAGCACGGCATCGGCGTGCGCGACGGCCGCTTCTGCGCCCACCCGCTGGTCGCCCGCCTGGGTGCGTCGTCCGGGGCCATCCGCGCCAGCATGGGCGTGGGCTCCCGGGACGAGGACGTCGACCGCCTGGTGGACGCGCTGGCCGCGCTCGCCGCCGAGGGAGAGGGATGGTCGTACGCGCTCGACGGCGGGCGGTGGGTGCCGTCCCCCGACACGCGTCGCGCCCCCGGGCTGCCGGCCCTGGGCATCACGCTCGGCTCGTCTCTCCCCGCGTCTCCCTGCGAGGCCCACTAGGCTCCGCGCGCCGCGGGCGCCCCGTGCGCCCGCCCCCGGCCGGCCCCGCGCGTTCCTCCGTGTGTGCGGGGCAGCGGCCGGTCGCCGCCGGGCGGCCCGTGTACCGTGTCCGGCGACGCCACGAGGACCGGAGGGGGAGCATGGCCTGGGACGACGTATCGCGCTGGCAGCCGGTGGACCTCTACGCATCCTTCCGGATGGGCGACGGGGTGCAGCCGGTGGACGTGCGCGACCTCACATACCGCGAGGCCGAGGCACAGATCAAGGGCTCACTGCGCATCGACCCGATGGAGTTCGAGTCGCAGGTCGGGGGGCTGCCCGAGGGCAAGGAGCTCGTTTTCTACTGCGACCGCTCCGGCGAGGCGACGTCGCTGAAGATCGCGATGTGGGCGTTCGATCAGGGGCGCAAGCGCGTGGGCGTGCTCGTGGGCGGGTGGCCCGCCTGGGAGGCGGCGGGCTACCCCGTCGAGCCCAAGGCCGGGTAGGCCTACTTCCTCGCCTTCGGCGTGAGCTCGTAGTGCTCCTCGAGCCACGCCGGCAGCACGTCGGCGATGGCCCGGGCAACCAGCTCGCGCTCGGCGATGGCGACGCGGGTCGCCACCTCCAGCACCAGCTTGCCCTCGTCGGTGCGGATGTTCCCGACGCCGGACACCGTCTCCTCGGCCTCCTTGCGGGCGTACACCATCCCCCGGGCCGCCTGCGCCCAGTTCTTCTTCATCCATTCGATGAGGCGCTTCTCGAGGTCGGTCTGCTCGTACCCGATGAGGGCCTGCTGGAGGGGGCTGAGGGTCGGGTCGGCTTCACGCATCGTGGCTCCCTGTGGGTGGGGCGGCGGGTCAGGCGGAAAGCATACTTCGCGGCCCCGTGCGCCTGGCGCACGGCGGGCTGTGAGACACTGGCGGCGTACGCACACGCAGAAGGCGACCGCCGATGAAGACGTTCATCCTGCTCAGCACCCTCACGCCCCAGGGGCTCGCCAACCTCCAGGTCACCCCGGAGCGGCTCCTGGAGGTGAACCGCGAGGTCGAGGCGCTGGGCGGGCGCGTGCTGCGGCAGTGGGCGGTGCTGGGGCCCTACGACTTCCTGACCATCATCGAGGCGCCCGACGAGCTGACCGTCGCGAAGCTGGCGGGCGAGATGAACTCGCGCGGTAGCTCGTACTTCGAGACGCTGCCGGCCATCTCGGTGGACGAACTCGACGAGATGGGGGCGCCCGACCCGGGCTAGCGGGTCAGTCCGAGCGCCGCCACGTCTCGCCCCCGCACAGCGGGCAGGGGGGTAGCACCAGCACGCCGTCGTTCTCCTTGGGCGACTGCACCAGCAGGTCGCACGACGCGCAGCGGAACGACCCCACGACGGCGTCGCCCACCTCGTTGAGCGGCTCTGTCTGCGCCACGCGCGATCCCCCCGGTGTGTGGTTCAGGACGTCAGTGCGGCGAGGGCGGTGACCGCCGCCGCGAGCGTGAGGATACCGGCCGCCACCAGCAGCAGGGTCCGCTCGGAGACACCCAGGATCATGCGCCCGCCGTTGGGCGCAACCCGTGCCACCCGTTTCTCGCAGAACGGGCAGACGGTGGTGTCGGCCGCCAGTGGCAGGCCGCAATGGCCGCACGCCGGGGCGGAGCGGTTGTTTCCCTGGACGTCGGTGGATTTTGGGCGCACGATGCTCAGTGGTTGTCGTTGTCTCGGGCGAAGAACCGTTCGGCGGCGTCCCACCCCGGGCCGGCGGTGGACGCGCCGGGGGCCGGCGGCCCCGTCGGGGAGGGCGGTGGCGCGCCCGCACCGGCCGGCGACTCGGCGGCGGGGGCGGGGGTGGCCGAACCTCCCGGGCCGGTCAGGGCGGCGATCTCGGCGTCCTTCGCCTCGATCTCCATGCGCGCGCTCTCGACGGCGGCGACCTGGGCGCTCAGGGGCGTCCCGTCGAGCCCGCCGTCGTTGATCAGCGAGACCGCCTTCGCGCCCAGTTCCTCCAGCGCCGCGCGGTGCTGGCGTTCCAGGAGGCGCCGCTCCCCCTGCACGCGGGCACGCTTGATGGACTCCTGGACGTCGCCGGCGATGCGGCCGGCCTGCTGAGTCAACTGGTCGAGAAGCGACATGTGTGTCTCCGGCACTTGCGTGAGGGCCCTGCCCGGCGAAGTGTAGCCGCCGACGGCACCGTGTCATGGGTAGTTCGTCACAGTTGTGGCGAGTTCCGTAATAAACCTGCAAATAGCGTCGTGGGTGTCGCCGAACATCACCCGGAGGTCACCATGACGCAGACCATCGCCGCCCATCTCGCCTCGCACGCCCACGCGTGGTGGAACACCCGCCTCGACGCCGCCCGCCAGGGCCAGCGTGGTCAGGGCACGGTGGAGTACGTGGGCATCGTCGTCACCATCGCACTGCTGCTCAGCGCGGTCGCCGTCGCCTCGAAGGGGTGGGGTAACGACGTCGGCAACGCCCTCAAGAACGTCATCAAGAGCTCCATCGACCTCGTGGCGAACCCCAAGGGCCGCTAGGGCTGCGGGGCGGTGGCTCCCCGTGGCCACGCGCCCCGGGGAGCCGTGCCGGCGTCGTCGTCGTCCATCACGGCCAGGGCGATGTCGGCGCCGCGCATGTCCGCCCGTCCCGTGACGGTGCCGCGCAGGTCCGTGTCGCGCATGACGGCCCCCAGGAAGACGGCGCCCTCGATGCGCGCGTCGCGCAGGCACGCGCCGGTCAGGTCGGCCCCGGCGAGGACCGCGCCCTCCAACCGCGCGCACGTGAGGTCGGCGCCCCTCAGGTCGGCACGCGTGAAGTCGGCCCGGGAGAGATCCACCCCGGCCATCCTGAATCCCGCCAGCCGCGCGTCGGCGAAGCGGGCGCGGGCCAGGCTGCCCGCCCCCGAGAACGTCGCCGGCGGGAGGTTGCCGTCGGCGTTGACCCCCGAGAGGTCGACGCCCGCGAGCGTGGCGCCCCTCAACAGGCCCAAAGCGGTGCCGGCCAGCGTGGCCCCGGTCAGATTGAGTCCGCTGGCGTCGACGCCGCGGATGTCGGCCCCCGACAGGTCGGCGCCGGACAGGTCGGCCTGGCTGAGGTCGGCACCGCGCAGGCACGTCCCCTCCAGCCGGGTGCGGCGCAGCCGGGCGCGGAACGCGGTGGCACCCGTCAGGTCGGCGCCCGACAGGTCGGCCCCGTCCAGATCGGCGTCCGACAGGTCGGCCCCCCGCAGGCGGAAACCCTGCAGGTCGCGGCCGCGCAGCGACGCGGCGAACAGGTTGTGCACGGCGTCCGGCACCTTCGGCCCGTTGCGCAGCGGACCCGCACCCCACTCCGTGCCGCTCAGGTTGGCCCCCGCCAGATCCGCGCCGTCGAGCACCGCGCCGTCCAGCCGGGCCCCCGTGAGGTCGGCCCCGCGCAGGAACGCCCCGCCCAGGTGGGCGCCCGACAGGTTGGCCCCGCGCAGGTCGACGCCATGCAGGATCGACTCGGCCAGGTTCGCGCCCGTCAGGTCGGCGCCCTCGAGGATGGCGGCCGTCAGGTCGGCTCCGCGGAACGTGGCCCGCCCCAGGGCGGCGCGTGCCATGGTGACGCCGCGCAGGTCGTCGCCAGAGAAGTCGGCGCGGCGCAGGTCCGCGCCGCTGACATCGACGCCGGTCATGCAGACGCCGCCGACGTTGGCCCGGGCGGCACCGCGCGCGCCCGCCAGCCAACGGGCGTGCCCGGCCACCATCGCGCGCGCGGCGTCGTCGGGGTTGTGGGTGCGTCGAACGCGGGGCAGTGGCACGCCGCTCCTCGGATCGGGTGTCGCGGGCGGCGGGGGTTGCGCCGCGTACGTCATCTATCGGCCGCGACGGCCCGGAACGAGAGCCAGGCGGCGCGGTCGCCGCCGCCCGTACCATGGCGGCGTGATGTGGCATCCGACCGCCGCCCCCGGCGCGCCGATCGGCGCGGCCGACGCCTCGCGGCGCTGGGCGCTGGCCCGCCACGGCCGGACCGCGTTCCCGGGCCTCACGGCACCCGAGGCCGAGCGCTACGGGGTCGCGCTCGGCGCCCGCGACCCCGGCGACCTGCTGGTGGGCGTGGCGCTCGACGCGCTGCTGACCGGCGGGGCGGGCCCCCACGTGCTGACCGGCGACGGCGCGCTGGGCATCGTCCTGGGCCCGCATCCCCACGTGCATGGGGTCCACGTGTGCATGGGCGAGGCCGGGGAGGGCGACCGCGTCGTGGGGGCCGTGGAGGAGCTCGGGGGCGGGGTGTGGCGGTGGCTCGCGCGCCGCCGGGTGCCGCGCGACGCGCACGTCGCCGCCCTCGACGCGGTGGCCGACGCGCGCGACGCGCGCGAGCTTGCGTCGTGGTCGCGGTGGCCCGGCGTCGGCCCGGACGACGGGCCCAACGCGTAGGGTCCCCGTCGTGGCCGACAAGAACTCCATGTACCTGGTGCGCTTCCGTGCCCGCGAGGACGCGGAGATCGGCGACGACGCCACCGAGCGTCTGCGCGACGCGCTCACGACCATGCCGGGCATCGGGCACGTCCACGGCACCACGCTCGACCCCGACCACGGCATCGTGACCGGCGAGTTCCAGGTGGACGTCACCCGCGGGATCGGGGCGGCGTCCCGCGACGGGGCCCGGGTGGCGAAGGAGGCCCTCAAGGTCGCGGGATTCCCCGACGCGCAGATCGTCGAGCTGTGGGTGGGCCTGCGCGACGAACCGTCGTGACCGCCGGCGGCGCGCCCCAGGTGGGGGGAAGCGCGCTCCCCGGCGGGGTGATGATGCGCACGCGCGGGCGGGTGGGCGTCGCCGTGCGCAGCGAGGCGGACGGGGCGATCGTGACCACGGCGTTCGCGCCCCGCACCCCCACGGGCCGGTGGGCGGGCTGGCCGCTGCTGCGCGGCGCCGTCGCGATGCGCACGGCGCTCACCACGGGCCGTGAGGCCATGGAGGCGGGCGAGCGGCTGCGGTGGGGCGACGGGACCGACGCGCGCGACGGGCGCGGCGCGGCCGCGACGGCCGCGGTGGTCGTCGGGGCGCTGGTGGGCGGCCTGGCCCAGGTGCTCGGCTTCCGGGTGGCCCCGGTGGTCATCGCCAAGGAGGCGGGCCTCACGGGCGCGTGGTTCATCGTCGCGGAGGCCGCGCTGCGGCTGGGCCTGCTGCTGGGGGCGCTGATGCTGGTCGCGGCGCTGCCCCCGTTCCGCCGGCTGCTGCGCTACCACGGGGCCGAGCACAAGGCGATCGCCGCGTTCGAGGCGGGGGCCGCGCTCACGGCGCCGTCCGCGGCGTGCTTCACCCGATTCCACCCCAGGTGCGGCACGTCGTACCTGGTGGTGTCGGCGTTCGTGTCGATCGCGGTGTACGGCGCGGTGCTGGCCATCACGGGGGCATTCAGCTACACGGCGCTGATCGCCACCCGGCTCGTCGGCGGACCCGTGGTCACGGCGCTGACGTTCGAGATCCAGCGCCAGGCGGCCCGGCGCCGGGGGCCGTGGGCACTGGTGACACGGCCGGGCCTGGCGGCCCAGCGGCTGACGACGCGCGAGCCCGGCCACGGCGAACTCGACGTGGCGATCGCGGCCCTGCGGGCGGCCCTCGGGCCCGACCCCGCCCGGGCCCCGTGCCGGGTCGGGACGGGGGCGTAGCCGGTGCCCGACCTGCCGGACTGGGGCCAGCGCCTGGTCGCCGTCGGGATCGTCGGGCTCGTCGCGTTGATCGCGACGTGGCTGCTGCGGTGGCTGCTGGGCCGGTTCGCCGCCCGCCTACGCGGGGCGCTGCCCGAGGAGAGCCCCGCCGGCAAGCGTGCGAAGACCCTCGTGAGCGTGCTCGGCGCATTCGGCGTCGTGGTGATCTGGCTCGTCGCGTTCGTCACCGCGCTGGAGATCGGCGGCGTGCCCGTCGGTCCCCTCATCGCCACTGCCGGCATCGGCGGCGTGGCGCTGGGATTCGGCATGCAGAACCTCGTGCGCGACTACGTCGCCGGGCTGTTCGTGCTGTCCGAGAACCAGTACGACGTGGGCGACAGCGTCAAGGTCGCCGGCGTGGAGGGGACGGTGGAGGCCATCACGCTGCGCTCCACGGTGCTGCGCGCGCAGGACGGCTCCCGCCACGTGGTGTCCAATGGAGAGATCCGGGTCAGCACCAACACCACGCGCGGGTACTCGCGCTGCCTTGTGAGCGTGGTCCTCGCGCATGACGCCGACCTGGACGCCGCCATCGCCGTGACGCGGCGGGTGGTGGCGGGCCTGGAGGCCGATCACGCGGGCGACGGGTCGCTGACCGGGCCCGGAACGGTGCTCGGCGTCGACGCCGTCACCCCGGACGGTCCCCAGATCTCGTGCTTCATCGAGACCACGCCGGGGCGCCAGTTCGCGCTGGGCCGCGAGCTGCGCCGGCGCCTGCTGACCGGGTTCCGCGACGCGGGGGTATCGATGCCTCCCGGCGCGCCTCCCGCGGCGTCCCGGCCGTCCGGACCGGCCGTGTAGGGCCGCCTACCGGTCGGCGTAGAGGTCCTGGTAGTGGGCCACCGCCTCGTCCACCCGCTCGCCGAACTCGGCCTCGAGCCCGGCGTTCGCGCCCTCGCGGAACGCGCCGAGCTGGACGTCGCGCCTGGCCGGCGCGTGCCCCTTGGCCCCCATCATGCGGGCCACGTCGGTCAGCACCGCCCCGGGGTCCGCGCACAGGCGCGAGTACGGCACGCTCAGCACGGTCTCGGGTCCCAGCGCGTCCGCCGCGCGGGCGATGTCGCGCTCCACCAGCACCACCTGCGCGGCCACCTGTCGCCACGGGGGTTCGCCGTCCAGCTCCGGTGCGTGCGGGTGCAGCGACGCCCAGCGGGTCTCGTCGCCGTACATCGAGCGGCGCATCTTGATGAGCGACAGCGCGGTCTCGCGGGCGGGGCGCGTGATCCACGCGAAGCACGTGCGCGGCATGCGGCGTGCCATCTCGCGCATGTGCCAGGCCATCAGCATCGGCTTGAAGGCCATGGGGCGGCCCGCGGCGCCGGCCATCGCGATGAGGGTGGCCCGCAGCGTCGCCCAGTCGATGGCCTCGTCGTGCGTCGGGTCGCGCTGGCGCATGTCGGGGTAGCGCAGGTGATGGCTCCAGAAGTAGCCGAACTCGTGGGGCTCCGACACCCCCGTCGTGCGCCCGAACGACGAGGCGAACGACGACTCGAGCCGGTCGACGCCCAGCTTGCGCGCCAGGCGCAGCCCGTACGTGGGTGCCAACCAGAACGCGGCCGACAGGTTGTTGACGTAGCCGACGTCGAGGCCGCTGGCGATCACCTGGTACAGGAGCGTGGTGCCCGACCGGGGCGAGCCCACCACGTGCAGCGTGGGCAGCGTCTCGGGGGCGCCGGGGTCGGTTGCGTCGCGCTCGTGCGGGGCGAGCAGCAGGTTGAGGTGCTCGAGGAAGTCCTCGTCCGCGGCATCCTTCGCGAACGCCGAGCTGAGACCGCCGTCGACGCGGCGCGAGTACCGGGCCATGGGGCGACACTACCAGCGGGCCCCGCGGCGTCCGACGACGGCGCGAGACTACGCCCGTGACGGACGACCCGATCGGCTTCGGCGTGTTCCTGGCCCCGTTCCACGAGGTGGGCGAGAACCCGACGCTGTGCCTCGAGCGCGACCTGGAGATCATCGCCCACTGCGACCGGCTGGGCTTCCAGGAGGCGTGGGTGGGCGAGCACCACTCCACGGGCTGGGAGACCATCGCATCGCCGGAGCTGTTCCTGGCGTTCGCGGCCGAGCGCACCCGTCACATCCGCCTGGGCACGGGCGCCATCAGCCTTCCGTACCACCACCCGCTGATGGTGGCCGACCGGGTCGTGATGCTCGATCACCTCACGCGCGGTCGCATCAACGTGGGCTTCGGGCCGGGTGGCCACGTCACGGACGCGGTGATGCTCGGCCTGGACCCCGCCCGCCTGCGCGACATGATGGCCGAGTCGCTGGACGTGATCCTGCGGCTCTGGACAGACCCGTCTGCCTTTAGTTGTGAGGGCTCGTGGTTCCGGCTCGTGGACGCCGTTCTCCAGCTCCGGCCGTATCAGCGCCCCCACCCACCCATCGCGGTGACCAGCCTCGAGTCGCCCGCGGGGATGCGCCTGGCGGGCCGCACCGGGGCGGGCGTGCTGCAGTTGGCCGTCGCCAAGGGCACGGGGGCGCCCATGGACTTCCGCGCCCAGTGGGCGCACGCGGAGGAGGCCGCGGCCGAGGCGGGGCGCGTGGCCGACCGCCGCGGGTGGCGCCTGGTCATCCCGGCGCACATCGCCGAGACCCGCGCGCGCGCGGTCGCCGACATCCGGGAGGGCGGAGCCCGCCACCTGCTGGAGTACGTCGAGGCCACGACGGGCCGCCCGTGTCCCGTGCCGGGGCCCCCCGACCAGATCGTGGAGCAGATGGCCGACCGCGGGGCGTGGGTGGTCGGCACACCGGACGACCTCGTGGCGGTGATCGACGGCATGCGCGAGGCGACGGGCGGGTTCGGCGGCCTGCTGCTGTGGGGACACGAATGGGCCGCGCCGGAGGCGGTGCGGCGCTCGTACGAGCTCGTTGCGCGCCACGTGATGCCCCGCGTGCGGGGCGATCTCGACGGGATTATCGCATCGCAGGCGATCGCGCGCCAAAAAGCTGGTGATGTGCATCGCCTTCGCACGGAGGCCACGTGCGCCGCCGCTCAACCCTCACCGTCGAGTCGACCGTGAGTGAGACACATTGAGTGACGTTACTATGCGAAGCGACCGCCGCGCTGGAGCACCTCGATTGCGTAACCGTCGGGGTCGGTGACGAAGAAGTACCGGGCCGTGAAGTCGCCGTTGCGCATGTCCTTGACGGGCTTCGGATCGAGCCCGGCGTCGCTCAGCCGGGCGTGCTCCGCGTCGAGGTCGTCGACGCTGACGGCCAGGTGGCCGTAGCCGTCGCCGAGCTCGTACGGCTCCTCCCGGCCCTTGTTGACGGTCAGCTCCACTTCGAACGGGCCTTCGTCGCCGCGCAGGTACACCAGCACGAAGTCGTCGAACTCGAGCCGCTGCGCGACACCCAGCCCGAACGCCCGCTCGTAGAACGCGCACGACGCGGCCTCGTCGCGCACGCGGATCATCTGGTGGATGGGCCGTGCCATGGGGCTCCCCCGTATCCGTATCGCGGTCGACACCACCTTACGCGGCGCACCGGCCGACCCCGGCGCGTCCGCGTCTCGCTCACAAACAGGCGGAATCGCACACAAAGGCGGCGGGTTTCCTTGCAGCTTGCGTCGCCACCCGCTCACAACTGGCCGCGAGGGTGGTCGTCGTCACTGCGGGGCACATGCCGGCGCGTGGCGCATCCATCTCCCCAGAAAGGGCATGCCCATGGTTTCCCGTCGCTCCCTGGCCGCCGCGCTCGCCATCGTCGCGGCCGGCACGTCAACGGCGGCCGCCCAGGTGCTCAACGGCACGGCGGGCGCGGACGTCCTGCAGGGCACGAACCGCGGTGATGTGATCACCGCGGCCGCCGGCAACGACGTCGTCGCCGGGTACCACGGCCGCGACACCATCCTCGGCAACGACGGCGCCGACCTGCTGATGGGCGGCCGCCAGAACGACACCCTCCTCGGCGGCGTCGACAACGACACGCTGATGGGTGGGCCCGGCGCCGACGTGGTCCTCGGCCAGGGCGGCGACGACCAGGCGTTCGGAGGCTGGGGGCGCGACGTGGTCAGCGGCGGGTCCGGCAACGACCGCATCCTGGGCGGCTACGGCAGCGACACGCTCTACGCCGGCGGAGGCGAGGACGTGGTCATGGGCGGCCCCGGCAACGACGTCATCCACTCGCGGGCGGCCGACGCGCAGCGCGACGTCATCGTCTGCGGGCGCGGCCACGACGTGGTCATCGCGCGCCCGGAGGACTCGGTGGACGCGAGCTGCGAGAAGGTCACCGTGCTGGCGGCCGGCGACGCGGCGACGGATCCGGGCGACGAGAACGCCGCCCCCGCCGCGCTGCGTGCCGCGGCCGGCCGTGACAACGGCAAGGGCGACGGCGCCGGCAAGGGGGCGAAGCGCGTCGGCGATCACCGCGGCCACCGTTAGGCCCGGAGCTCCCCGGGGCGGTGGTCCCGCCCCGGGGGGCGGCGTGCAACGGGTCCGGGCGCGTCCCGGCGGCGGCATGACACCCCTCCCCGTCGGCCGGCCCACCGGTCGCCGGGCGGGGAGGGGTGGCAGACTGCGCGCATGACTGACCTCGGCCATACCGCGCTCGGCTCGTGGAGCGGCGGTCGCCACATGCACTTCGGCCTGCCGGTTGACGAGGACCGGCTCATCGACGTTCTCCGGCCGGGCGGCGGCATCGACACCGTCGTCACGGCCGACGTGTACGGAGAGGGCGCCGCCGACGTCCTCGTGGGCAAGGCGCTCGAGGGCCTTCCGCGGGGCGACTACACGCTCGTGGGGACCATCGGCCACGACTTCTACAACGGCACGCGCGAGGGGGCGAAGGGCTTTCCGCGCTTCACGGACGCCCGGTTGCGCGGCCCGGAGAAGTACCGCGACTACCTGCGGATGGCGTGCGAGCGCAGCCTGGAGGCGTGCGGCGTCGACCGCTTCGACCTGCTGATGCTGCACAACCCCGACCGCACCGGATACTCGTCCGAGGCCGTGTGGCGCGCGATGGCCGGCCTGCGCGACGAGGGAATGGCCGACATGCTCGGCGTCGCGCCGGGCCCGGCGAACGGCTTCACGCTGGACGTCATCTCGTGCGTCGAGCGCTTCGGCGAACTGCTGGACTGGGCGATGCTGATCCTCAACCCGTTCGAGCCCTGGCCGGGCCGGATGGCCCTGCCGGCGTGTGAGCAGAACGGCGTGAAGGTGCTGGCGCGCGTGGTCGACTACGGCGGGATCTTCCACGGCGACGTGCCCGACGAGGACGCCTTGCCCGAGTTCGACCACCGCGCGTTCCGCCCCGCGGGCTGGGTGGGCGCGGGGCGGGAGCGGCTGGAGCGCATCGCGCCCATCGCAGAACGCCACGGCCTGACGCCCCTGCAGCTCTCGTGCCAGTGGACCCTGGCCCAGCCGGCCGTCCACTGCGTGGTGCCGACGCTCATCCAGGAGCCCGGCGACCGCGCCAAGTCGATCGAGGACAAGCGCGCCGAGTTGGCCGCGGTCCCGGCGCGGATCGTGCTGAGCCCGGACGAGATCGAGGAGATCGCCCAGGTCGGCGAGAACGCCGGGTGCATGGCGCTGAAGGGCGGCACGCCCGCCCACGACGGCCCCGAGCGGGCCGACTCGTGGCCCATGAACCCGGATCTCGACGCCGTGGCGCGCCGCTGGCGCATCGAGCCCGGGCGGGATCTGATCAACACGATGTGAGGCCCGACGCGCGGGGCACCCCGGTGTGCCCCGCGCGTCGGGCGCGGCCCGGGCGGGTATAAGAACGGGCGACCCGCCCACTGCGCAGGGAGTCCGACGTGAACCTGGATGTCGTGAAGAGCGCCGCGAAGCGCGCGAAGGCCGCCGAGGTACCGGATCGGGCCGCCGCCCTGGCCTACTACGGGTTCCTCGCCGTCCCCAGCGTTCTGCTGCTGGTTCTGGGCGCACTCGGCATCTTCTCGTCGCCGGACCAGATCGGGCGGATCCTCGACAAGGGCAAGGACGTGATGCCGCCCGAGGCCATCACGCTGCTGAAGGACAGCGTGGGCCGCCAGGCGGGCAACGCGGGTGGGGGCGTCCTGCTGGTGCTCGTCGGCCTCGTGCTGGCGATGTGGTCCGGCAGCGGGGCGATGAACGCCATGATGCGCGCCATGAACGGCGTTTACGGGGTGAAGGAGACCCGCGACTTCGTGAAGCAGCGGGTCACGGCCGTCGCGATGCTGGCCTGGGCCCTCTTGGCCGTGGTGCTCGTGGTGGGCCTGCTGATCCTTGGTCCCGTGCTGTCCCGCTGGCTGGGCGACGCCGTGGGCAACCGCGGCGTCACGTCGGCTCTGTGGTGGACGCTGCAGTGGCCGCTGCTGGTGATCGGCGTGATGGCGTCGTTCGCGGGGATGCTGCTGCTGGGGCCCAACCGCCCCAACTCGCGCTGGCGCCTGCGCTCGCGCGGGGCCCTCATCGCCACGGTCCTGTGGATCATCGTGTCCGCGGCGTTCGCTCTGTACGCGTCGCGGCTGGGCTCGTTCAACGCCGCGTGGGGCTCGTTGAGCGTCGTGGTGGTGACGCTGATGTGGCTGTGGTTGTCCTCGATGGTGCTCCTGTTCGGCGCCGCGCTCGACGCCGAGGAGGAGGGCGCGCCGCCGCCGACGCCGTGACCGGGGGTCGGGTCGCCTCACATGCGCGAGGCGGCCTCCTTGCGGTCGGCGATCACGAGCGGCGCGACGTATTGCACGATCAACGCGGCCGCCCACACGATGAGGGTGGCGAACACCCACATGAACAGCCCCTCGATGTCGAGTGACCGCGACAGCAGGTCCGTGACCAGCAGCGTGACCCAGGTCGCGATGAGGCCGGCGAACGGCGCCAGCCCGACGGCGTTCTCGCGCAGCACCGCCTGGACGCCCGGCGTCACGACCAGGCTGACGATGGTGAACAGCACGACGAGGAACAGGAAGAACAGGAACTTGACGTGCACGCCGTCGAGGAACAGGGCGGCGACCAGCAGCGCGACGGCGTTCGCGGCCAGCGCGACCCCGGCGCGGGTCAATAGGCTCTCCATCGCTTCACCTCCGATCGCGGCTCCCCCCACACGATAGCGAGGCGGCTCGCGATCCCGACCTCAAGGAGTCGCCGTGCGGACACGCAGAGTCGCCGACCACCCGCTGGCCGTGCATCCCCTGATCCTCGGGGGCAACGTGTTCGGCTGGACGGCCGCCGCGGAGGCGTCGCACGCCGTGCTCGACGCGTTCCTCGACGGGGGCGGCACGGCGGTGGATACGGCCAACACGTACAGCGCGTGGGCGCCCGGCAACCCGGGCGGCGTCTCGGAGCGCATCATCGGCGACTGGCTGCGGGTCCGGGGAGCTCGCGATCGCGTGTTCGTCGCCACCAAGGTGGGCATGGAGGGGGGCGACTTCCCCAAGGGGCTCGGGCGCGACGCGATCCGCCGGGGCATCGAGGGTTCGCTGCAGCGCCTGGGCGTCGACCGCGTCGACCTCTACTACGCGCACGAGGACGATCCCGCGACCCCGCTGGAGGAGACGGTCGCCGCGTTCGGCGAGCTGGTCGAGGAGGGGCTGATCGGCCTCGCCGGCGCGTCGAACTACTCGACGGCGCGGTTCGCCGAGGCGCTCGACGTCGCGGACCGCCTCGGCGTGCCCGGCTTCCGGGTGCTCCAGCCGGAGTTCAACCTCATCGACCGCGACGGTGTCGACGGTGATCCAAGCCGCGAGGGCTTCCCCGACCGGCTGCGCGACCTGTGCCTGCGCCGCGGCGTCGGCGTGATGCCGTACTGGACGCTGGCGCGCGGCTTCCTGACGGGAAAGTACCGCGAGGGCGGCCCCGCGCCCGACTCGCCGCGGGCGGCCGGGGTGCTGGCGACGTACGGCGGGCCCCGCCCGCGGGCCGCGCTGGCGCTGCTGGACGAGATCGCCGCCGCCCACGGGGCCACGCCGGCACAGATCGCGCTGGCCTGGCTGATGGCCTACCCCGCCGTCGTGGGTCCCATCGCCAGCGCGACGACTCCCGAGCAGGTACGCGAGCTGCTGGGTGCGGCCGACGTGGTCCTGTCCGACGACGAGGTGGCCCGGCTCAACGCGGCGGGGGGCCGCTGAGCTCCCATCCGGGCCGGCGGGCCCGCCCGGCCGCGTACGCGTCGGCCAGCAGCCGGCCGATCACGTCCACGCCGTAGCGCGCCTGCAGGCCGCTGGGGTTGGGGAGCAGCCACACGGGCACGCCGGCACGGTCGTGCGGCTGGCGGCCCAGGGCGGCGCCGGGGTCGTCGAACGCCACCCGGTACGCGCCCATGCCCAGCACGGCGAGCGCGCCGGGGGCGATCCTGCCGAGGAGGCCCTCCAGGCGGACACCCCCGTCGCGGAGTTCGTCGCGGGTGACCTCGGCGGCCGTCGCCGTGGTGCGGGCCACCATGTTCGTGATGCCCACCCCGAGGGCCAGCAACGCGGACCCGTCGTCCGCGCCGAGGCGCTCGTCGGAGACGCCGGCCGCCTCCAGGGCGGGCCACAGCCGGTTTCCGGGGCCCGCGAAGTGGTTGCCCGTCCACCCCGACCACAGGCCCGGGTTGATGCCGCACAGCAGAAGCGGGACGCGCGGCGCCACCCGGTCGGGGATCTCGCGGCCAGCGGCCGACAGCAGCTGCGCGCGGGTGGGGCGCGGGTGGGAACCGGGCGTCGCCATCGGCCCGCACCCTGCCAAAGTGAACGCCCCCGCGCCGCCTGCCGGGTGACGGAGTACGCTCGGCGGCGATGGCCGACCCGGCACCCACCCACGCGCCGCTCGGTGCCCGCCGCCTGATGGAGTGGATGGCCGCCCACGACGAGCGGCTGCGCGGCCTGCTGGTCATCGCCGAGCCCGACGGCGCCGACCCCGCCGAAGAGCTCGACGCCTCGATGCGCGTCCACCTGCAGTTCCTGGCCGAGGGCATGCGGGAGACGGCACACGGGGACCTGCGCGAGGCGCTGGAGGGGTTCCCGGAGGGCCTGCAGGACTGGTTCGACCTGCAGGACGACGAGATGGCTGCGCACCTGGAGCGTGCCCGCGGTGCCATCGCGCTGGAACAGCACCTGCAGTTCGGCGTGAGCCCCGGCGACGACCCGTCGCTGGACGCGTCGCTCGAGCGCCGGACCCGGATGGGCGCGTGGGGGCGGCTGTTCCTCATCGGCATGGAGGACCACCTGGGTGTCGCGGCCGACGGGATGAGCGACGAGGCCCTGGCGTGGATGGCCGCGAACCAGGCGCGGCTCTCGCGCCTCACCGTGACGTTCGACAATCGCGTCCGGGCGGCGTTGCCGCCGGACGCGGACGCCGAGACCCGCGACTCGGTGACCCGCACGGCGGGTGTCCGCGCGTACGTGCGCCACATGGCCGAGGCGCTCGAGGCCACGCTGGCCGGCGGCCCCGGGGTGGCGGACGGTGCGTGACGTGGCCGTCACGCGCCGCCGCGTCGTGGTGACCGGCCTCGGGATCGTGAGCCCGTTCGGGGACGGTACGGCCGCGTTCTGGGACGCCATCGTGGCCGGCGAGGCAGGCATCCGCCACGTCGAGGTGGAGGGCGTCGGCACCATCCCCGCCGGCGTGGTCGACGAGGCCGACGCCGCCCGGGCACGGTTCGGCGCCAGGGAGGCGCGACGCATGTCGCGGGCGGGCCGCATCGCGGCCCAGGCGGCCGCCGAGGCGCTGGAGGACGCGGGACTCGGAGCAGCGTCGCACGACGGCATGGGAACAAGCGTCGGCTGCGTCCATGGCGGCCCGGACGCGTGGTACGCGGGGCATGAGGCGCTGCGCACGCGCGGTGCCGACCGCGTGGGGCCGCTCACCGTGCCGCTGGGCCTCACGAACAGCGCGGCGGCCGCCGCGGCCCGGGCGCTGGGCCTCACCGGCCCGTCGCAGAGCCACGCCACGGCGTGCGCGGCGGGCTCGGACGCGATCGGTGCGGCGCTGGGGATGATCCGCGACGGCCGCGCACGCGTGATGGTGGCGGGGGGCGCCGAGGCCGCCGTCAGCCCGGTGGTCGTCGCCGGGTACGCGACGCTCGGCGCGCTGGCGGGCGCGGGGCGCCCGGCCCACGAGGCGTCCCGGCCGTTCGACGCCCGCAGGGACGGCTTCGTCATCGCGGAGGGCGCGGGCATGCTGGTGCTCGAGGACCTCGAGCACGCGGAGGCCCGCGGCGCGCCCGTCTACGCGGAGCTGGCGGGCTTCGGCAGCTCGTGCGACGCCGGCCACCTCACGGACCCCGATCCCGATGGGGTCGGCGCCCGACGCGCCATCGACGCCGCCCTGGCCGATGCGGGCGTGGCCGCCGCGGACGTCGGCTACGTGAACGCCCACGCCACGTCCACGCCCGCCGGCGACGCCACCGAGGCCCGCGCGCTGGCCGTCGCCGGCATCACGGCGCCGGTGTCGTCGACGAAGGGCGCGCACGGTCACACGCTCGGCGCGGCCGGGGGAGTGGAGGCCGTCGCCACGGTCCTCGCGATGTCACGCGGGGTCCTGCCGCCGACCGTCAACCTGGTCGACCCCGACCCCGAGGCGCACGCCGACCACGTGACCGAGGCTCGCGCGCTGCCCGTGTCGGTGGCGCTGTCGAACTCGTTCGGCTTCGGGGGGCACAACGCGGCGCTCGTGTTCCTGGCGGTGCCGGGGACCTGAGCGGTCAAGGTCGCCCCTCGCGGCGCCGATGCCATGGGCATGAACGGGGTAGGGGGAGCTGCATCGTGAGCCCGGTGGAACCGGGGCGTGCCGCGCGGGTGCTGGTCGTCGACGAGCGGGCGCCGCAGCGCGACGCGCTGCGCGACGCCGTCGAACGCGCGGGCCTGTCGGCCGTCCCGTCGCGCATCGGCGAGGCCCTCGACGCCGTGGCGCGCCACCAGCCGCGCGTGGTCGTCGTGTCGGTGCCCGCCCGGGACGGGGCGGAGGCGGCGCTGGTCTCCATCCTTGCGCGCCGGACGCCGGGTGGCCCCCGCGTCGTGGCCGTCTGCCCCGACGTCCCCGACGCACTGGACGCTGCGTACGCCGCGGGCGTC
Source organism: Thermoleophilia bacterium (assembly GCA_020438485.1). Classification (GTDB taxonomy): domain Bacteria; phylum Actinomycetota; class Thermoleophilia; order Miltoncostaeales; family Miltoncostaeaceae; genus JAGQUM01. The sequence continues at coordinate 32,469 of JAGQUM010000001.1, forward strand.
CACGACGTCCTGGTGGAGCCCGTGCGGCTCGCCGAGGCCGCCGCGCGCCTGCGCGCCGCGCTGCGCGACGACCGCCGCGACGGGACCCGCGGCGAGCCGGGGCTGTCCGCCGCCGTGACGGGCGCCATGACCGAGGGGCTGCTGGTGTTCGGCGCCGACGGCGCCGTGCGCGAGACGAACGCCGCGTTCACCCGTCTGGTCGGGCGCCCGGGCCGTGACTTCGTGGGTCGCCGGCCGCCGTTCCCGTGGTGGCCCGCCGACCAGGCCGACCGGATTTCGCGGAGCGTCGCCGAGACCGTCGCCGCCGGCGGCGGCCTGGTGCACGCGCAGGCGGTGCGGCCCGACGGCAGCACCGTCCCCGTCGAGATGCACGTCGCGGTGGAGCGCGCGGGCGGCGGCTACGCGGTGGTCGTGCGAGACCTGTCGGACGTGATCCGCCACCGCACCGCAATGCAGATCGCCCGCCGCGAGCACGCGTCCATGCGCCGCGTCGCGACGGCGGTGGCGTCCGAGCCCGACGTGGACCGCGTGTTCGGGCTGGTGGCCGCCGAGGTGGCCGACGTGTTCGGGGTGGAGTGCGGCGTCGTCGTGAGGTTCGTCAACGACGTGGCCGTGGTGTGCGGCGTGCCCTCGGACGGGGCGTTCGTGGAGGCGGGGGCCGTCCTGCCCGCGGGGTTCGACGCGGCCGTCGCGCGCGTGGTGGCCACGTCCGCGCCCGCGCGCGTCGCCTACGACTACGTGGACGACCCCGGTGCGGGCACCGTCGCCCGGGATGCACGCATCGTCTGCTCGATCGCCGCGCCCGTCAGGGTCGGCGGCCGCCTGTGGGGCGCGGTCCTCATCGCGACGGCCCGGCCGGCGGGCATCGCGGACGAGCGCGCCCGGCTGGCCGGGTTCGCGGACATGGCCGGCCTCGCGCTGGAGACGGCCGAGACCCGCAGCCGCCTGGAAATGGTGAGCACCATCGACGAGCTCACCGCGTTGCCCAACCGTCGAGGCTTCGACGACGCGCTGGTGCGCGAGACCGAGCGCGCCCGCCGCTACGGCCGGGCGCTGACGCTCGTGATGTTCGACATCGACCGGCTGGGCCAGCTCAACGCCGCGCTCGGTCACGACGTGGGCGACGAAGCCGTCGCCCGCTTCGGCTCGATCCTGACGGACTCGTGCCGGCTCACCGACCTGGTGGCCCGCACGGACGGCGCGGAGTTCGCGTGCCTCATGCCCGACACGGAGGGCAGGTGGGGAACGCTGTACGCCGAGCGGGTGCGCACGGCCGTCGCTGCCGCCCGCATCCCCGGCGGCCTCACGTGCTCGGCCGGTGTCGCCGAGTGGCGCGACGCGGAGGACCCCGAGTCGCTCGTGGCCCGCGCCGGGCAGGCCCTGTACCGCGCCAAGCACCAGGGCCGCGACCGCGTGCTGACGGCCGACGCCCGCGCGGCGTAGGCGCGCCGCGCACCGCTAGGGTGGGCCGCGTGACGCGCACCCCGCTCATCCTGGCCACCGACATCGTGGCTGTGCTGGCGTTCGCGCTGGCCGGCCGCCGCTCGCACGACGAGGGCGCGGCCGTCGCGGGCGTGGTTCGCACGGCGCTGCCGTTCGCGGGCGGCGTCGTCGCCGGGTGGCTGGCCTGCCGCGCGTGGAGGGACCCCGCCGCCGGTGCCACCGGCCTCGTGGTGTGGGTCGCGGCCGTGGCCGTGGGCATGCTGCTGCGCGTGGCCTTCACCGACGGTGGCGCCCCGGCCAGCTTCGTCGCCGTCGCGACCGTGGCGCTGGGCGTGCTGATCCTGGGCTGGCGACTGGTGGCGCGCGGCCTCTCGGGCCGCGTGGCGACGTGGGGCGGCCGGTGAGCGGGGGCTGCTGGGCCCTGGACCTCGACGGCGTCGTGTGGCTGGCCGGACGCCCCATCGCGGGAGCCCCGCAGGCCATCGCCCGCCTGCGCCGTGCGGGCCACCGCGTGGTGTTCGTGACCAACAACTCGTCCCCCACCGTGGCCGACCACGTGGCGACGCTCGGGGCGGCGGGCATCGAGGCCGACCCCGACGACGTGCTGACGTCGGCGCAGGCCGCCGCCGAACTGCTCAGCCCGGGCGAGCGGGTCCACGTGCTGGGCGGGCCCGGGGTGGTCGAGGCGTTGGAGGCGCGCGGCTGCGTCGTGGCCCGGGACGACGATGTCGACGCGGTTGTGGTGGGCATCAATAAGGACTTCACGTACGCCACCCTGGGGGCCGCCGCCACGGCGGTCAGGGCCGGGGCGCGCTTCATCGGCACCAACGACGACCCCACGTACCCCACGCCGTCGGGGCTGCTGCCCGGCGCCGGCACGATAGTGGCGGCCGTCGCCACCGCCAGCGGCGCGACGCCCACGTTCGCGGGAAAGCCGTACGCCCCCATGGCGGCGCTGGCCCGCCGCCGGGTGGGCGATGTCGCCGTGATGGTGGGCGACCGTCCGACGACCGACGGGCTGATGGCCCGTGAGATGGGCGCGTGTTTCGCCCTGGTGCTCAGCGGGGTCACGGGCGCTGCCGCCGCCGCGGCCCTCGATCCCCCCGCCGACATCGTGGCCGACGACCTCGCCGCCGCGGTGACGGCGTGGGCCGCCGCCTGAGCGGGCCGCGCTACTCGTAGACGACGACGAGCGGCACGGGGCGCAGCGCCAGCACGTCGCGGGGGCTCATCAGGCCCGTGTCCTCCACGAAGAACAGCTTGAAGCCGATGAAGAAGTGCCCGCGGCCCTTCGTGATGCGCGAGTACGTGCCCCGCTTGAGCTCGGGGGTGCCGAAGCCGTCCGCGTTCAGCACCATGTCCAGGTTCGGCCGGGTGTGGACCGCGCGCCGGTCTTGGATCATGTCGTCCGTGAACTGGTGGATGATCAGCAGCTTCTCGGGAAGCCCCTTCTCCCTCACCAGGTCCGAGAGCCACGCGGACACCGCGTTGATCTCCCCGGCCGTGACGCTGCCGATGACCTGGCCGGGGACCTCGTTGTCCTTGACGTGCCACTCGGGGTCGAGCGCCAAGCTGACGTCGGGCTCCTCCAGCCACCTGCGCAGCCTCTTCGCCTCGTCCAGGAAGCTGGCGCGCCCCGGCTGGATGTCGAGGATCAGGATGGCGTTGGCCCTGCGGGCGGCGGTCAGGTACCGGCGGATGACCGCGTCGGCCTGTCGCAGCCGGTGCTTGCCGTCGTCGCCGGGCGAGGACGTACTGACCACGGCGATGAGCTCCATCGCCGGCATGACGGGCTTCGTGGGGGTCACGTACCGGCGGGCCTGCCGGTTGAGTTTGAGCCCGACGGCGTTGGGGTTGCCTATGCCCAGGATGCCCAGGTTGTCGTCCCCCGGCGCCCCGTAGTACGCCACCACACGGTGCTCGGGCAGGATGGTCTTCGCCCCGCCGGGGAGACCCCTCTGTTCGGGGGCGGTCCGGGTGGTCACCGCCCCGGCGCCGTCGTCGCCGTCACCGTCGAGCAGCCCGAGCACGATCGCCAGCCCGCACAGCGTGGCGGCGACGGCGATCAGGATGCGATACGGATGCAAGCGGCGCACTTCCCGGGCGCGCGGCCGGGCGGGCCGCGTGTCCCCTCTCTATATACGACGGCGGACGCGTCCGGACGCGCTCAGCCGCCGGTCGCGGCCCGCACGGCGGGCGCCACGACGGTGCCCAGCAACTCGATCGAGCGCATCAGCGCGTCGTGCGGCACGGGCCCGACGCCCATCTGCACGAGGAACCGGGAGTTGCCGAAGATGCCGTGCAGCGCGATGAGCTTCTGGGTGACCTGGTCGGGCGTCCCCACCAGCAGGGATCCCGACGGCGCCATCATCGCGTCGAACTGGCCCCGGGTCGTGGGCGGCCAGCCGCGCTCGGCGCCGATGCGGTTCATGGCCGACGCGTACGGGGCGTAGAACACGTCCGCGGCCGTCCGGGCGTCGTCCGCGATGAACCCGTGGCAGTTGATGCACACGGGCAGGCGGTTGCCGTGGTGGCCCGCCTGGTCGGCGCTGGCCCGGTACATCTCCACGAAGGGGCCGAACCGTGCCGGCTCGCCGCCGATGATGGCGAGCGCCAACGGCAGACCCATGCTGCCGGCCCGCAGCGCAGACGCGGGGGTGCCGCCCACGGCGATCCACACCGGGATGGGGCCTGTGGGGCGGGGGTACACGCCGCGCTCGTCGATGGCGGCGCGGAATCGCCCGGACCACGTCACCGTCTCCTGGTCTCGCAGGCGCAGCAGGAGGCCCAGCTTCTCGGCGAACAGCGCGTCGTAGTCGGCGAGGTCGTAGCCGAACAGGGGGAACGACTCGATGAACGAACCGCGCCCGGCCATGATCTCGGCGCGCCCGTCCGACAGCAGGTCGAGCGTCGCGAACTCCTGGAATACGCGCACGGGGTCGTCGGAGCCCAGCACCGACACCGCGCTGGACAGGCGCACGCGCGACGTCCGGGTGGCGATGCCCGCGAGCACCACGGCGGGCGCGGACACCACGTAGTCACGCCGGTGGTGCTCGCCCACCGCGAACACGTCGAGCCCCACCTCGTCGGCCAGTACGGCCTCCTCGACCAGGTGGCGCATGCGCGTAAGCCCGTCGCGGGTCTCCCCCGACACGGGGTGCGTCCCGATGTCGCCGAACGTGCACAGCCCGATCTCCATCAGCGCCAGGCTACCCGGCCGGCGCCGGGTGGCGCCTTCGGCGCGGCATCACGGCATCAGGGCGTCGCCAAGCACCTCGACGCAGGGCGCCGGCCGGGAGCCGTCCCGGCGGGCCACGTCCGGGTGCACCGGGTCGGACGCCACGGCACCACCGGCCCGGGGCCGCGCGGCGCGCCGGGCCGCGGGCAGGGATGGGGATCTCCTCGACGTGGATGCTCCGCAGTTCCTTGCACACGGCGGCGCGCGCGGCCCCGGTCACGGAGGCACTCCCGTCCGGGTCGGCAGGTTGGGGGGCGGTAGCATCCGTAACGACTCATGTTGCGCGACACGACAACCCGCACGGCACCCGCGGCGCCGGCATGGCCATCGTGAGCCTGAGGCGCCGCGCCGACGCCGCCCGTCGGCGCGCGCCTGCCGCGACGTCCCGCCGTGGTCCAGCCGCGGCTGGCCGAGTGCGAGCGGCAGTACCGTCGCTCATCGCGGGGCCTCAGCACCGGGGAGATCGGGGATCGCGTCGATCTGGCGCGGAGCGCGATCAGGCGTCACACGCGCGCGGGGTTCGCGAAGCTCGACGCACACGACCCGTCCCGGCGCTGTCGCCGGCCCGGCAACGAGGCATGCCGTGAGGCGGGGCGTCGCCGTGACGCTGGCCGCCGTCGCGCTCGTCATCCTCGCCGGGTGCGGCGACGGGGGGACGCGCACGGTCGACGTCACCACGACGGAACGGCTCAGCGATCGCCCGCCGCCCGCCCCCGACCCGCTCAAGGCGCGAGCGGCCGACGCTTACACCGCCGTCGCCGACCGGTGGAACCCGCGTGTGGAGGCCGCGTGGGGCGACGTGCGCGCGACGTGCCGCTCGTCGCTGTGGCGCCAGTGCGCCGTCGCGCTGCGCGAGTTCGCCGCCGTGAACGGAGCCACCGCCCAGCGGGTGGCACGCATCGACATGCCTGCGGACGCCGCGGTGCACCGGGACGCGATGGTCCTGTCGATGAACCGGGCCACCCGGACGGCGCGGACCCTGGCCGGCAACCTGGCCGACGGCAGGCCGGCGCCCGTCGACACCGCGCACATGCGGGAGATCAGCACCGCGATCACGGACACCGGCGGCCACGCCGACCTGCTGCGCGCACGGCTGGGGCTGCCCCCGCCGTGATCACCGCGCCCAGGGATGAGCACTGACATCGCGGCCGGCCCGCAGGCGCGGCAGCTGGTCGTCTGGTCGAACCGGCGAAGCTCGTCGAAATGGAACTGGGCGAGTCCGAACTCGCGAACCGGGTGCAACGGCGTGGTTCGCCGGACGGTGCTGCCGTCCTCGGGTCCGCTCCCGCGGGCAAGACGGCGGTCATCACCTGGCTTGGGACTTCGGCCGCCGGCCAGCTTCTTCGCCTGCTTCCTGAAGCCGGTGCGGCAGCGGCTCGGCCTGCCGTTCCCGCTGATCACGACCATCAACGTGGCGCTGATCGTGCCGTGCATGACCTACCCGGTCGCATCCGGCTGACGCGGCTGTTCAAGCGGTGGCTCGATCCGTCCCGGCGCTGATCTGCCCGGTCACGCGACGACGGTGCGCACCTCTCCTGCGCGATCAGATCAGGCATGGCCACCGTCGCCGGGGACCGCACCAGCAGCAGGGCCACCGGGACGACGAGCTGCGGCGCCGCGGCCTCCGTCGGCGTCGCCCCACCGAGCCGTGTCCGCACGAACGCCCCGGGCAGCGTCACCTGCCCGACGGTCCGGGTGTGATCCAGGCACCGGCGCCAGCCGCGCCGTCGCCCGCACGGCGGCCACCACCTCGTCACCGCCGTTCCCGAGCTGCGCGCGTCGCCGGATCGGCCGCCAGGCCGGCGCGGACGACCACGACGTTGCCGATCCTGACCAGCGCGGCCGTGCCGTCGGCCTCGATAAGCGCGGCCGCCGGCGGGGCGAGGGCGGCGGTCGGCAGCGGCGTGGTGGCGGCGAACAGCGGCCCGGGCACGCCTCCGCGATGACGACGCGAGCGGCGCGGGCCGGTGGCGGCGAACCCCTTGCGGCGGCGGTACTCATTGCTACTATGTACCAGTAGTGAGTGTCGCAGAGTAGTGGGAGGCCTTCGTGGGCAAGCAGATGACGGAGCTGCTCAAGGGCACGTTGGAGGGCATGGTGCTGGCGCTGCTGGCGGTCCGTCCGGCGTACGGCTACGAGATCACCGCGTGGCTGCGGGAGCAGGGCTTCACGGAGACCGCCGAGGGCACGGTGTACGCCCTGCTGGTGCGTATCGAGCAGCGGGGCCTCGTCGACGTGGAAAAGGTCCCTTCGGAGAAGGGCCCGCCGCGCAAGGTCTACACGCTCAACGCGCGGGGGGACGAGGTGCTGCGGGAGTTCTGGCGGTCCTGGACCTTCCTGACCGAACGTATCGAACAGCTGAAACAGGGGAGACAGTGATGGATGTCTCGAAGATGGTCGGAAAGGTCGTCGGGGACCTCGAGACCAAGCGGCGTTGGCGCGACTACAGGGCCCGCGCGAAGCGCCTGCCGGCGCCGTACCGCGCCGCGTTGAATGCGCTCGAGCGTTACCTGATGTACTACGGCGGGATCGCGCAGGGGGACCTGTACGCGGCCATGCTGAGCGACCTCGCGGACCTGTTCGAGCAGGCCGCGGCGGACGGCACGAGGATCCGCGCGGTGGTCGGTGAGGATCCGGTCGAGTTCGCGGAGGACTTCGTCCGCAACTACGCCGGCGGGCAATGGATCACCAAGGAACGGACCCGGCTGAGCGAGGCCATCGACCACGCGGTCGCGGAGGAAGCGCGATGACCGCCGCCATCGCCGTCCGCGGCCTGGAGAAGTCGTTCGGCGACCAGCGCGTCCTGCGCGGTGTCGACTTCGAGGTGGAGCACGGCAGCATCTTCGCGCTGCTCGGGTCGAACGGCGCGGGCAAGACCACCGTCGTGCGCACGCTCGCGACCCTGCTGCGGCCCGACGCCGGGACGGCTAGCGTGAACGGGTTCGACGTCGCCAGGCAGGAGGCGGACGTCCGGGCCTCGATCAGCCTCACCGGGCAGTACGCCGCGGTCGACGAGATCCTCACCGGCCGGGAGAACCTGCTGCTCGTGGCGCGGCTGCGGCACGTCCCGGACGCGGCCGACGTCGCGGACCGGGTGCTGGAGCGGTTCGACCTGACCGACGCCGCGAACCGGCGGGTGGCGACGTACTCCGGCGGCATGCGCCGCCGGCTCGACATCGCGATGAGCCTGATCGGCGCCCCGAGGGTCATCTTTCTCGACGAGCCGACGACCGGCCTGGACCCGCAGGCACGGCTGGGGGTGTGGCGGTGCGTCGCGGAGGCCGCCGCCCAGGGCGCGACGATCCTGTTGACCACGCACTATCTCGACGAGGCCGAACACCTCGCCAACCGGATCGCCATCCTGCACGACGGCCGCATCCTCGTGAACGGGACGCCGGCCGAACTCAAGGCGTTGCTGCCGCCCTCGCGGGTGGAGTACGTCGAGCGGCAGCCCACTCTGGAGGACGTCTTCTTCGCGCTCGTCGGCGACGAGCGCAACCCCACGACCGATTCGGGAGCCTTGTCATGACCGCACGGTTCGCCGGCGACACCGCCACGCTCACCGGGCGATCGCTACGACACATCTGGCGCAGCCCGGACACCCTGGTCACGACCGCCGTCATGCCGATCGCGATGCTGCTGCTGTTCGTCTACGTGTTCGGCGGGGCGATCGACACACGCGGCACCGGCTCGTACGTCGACTACCTCCTCCCGGGCATCCTGCTGATCACGATCGCCTCCGGCATCGCCTATACGGCGCTCCGGCTGTTCCTGGACAAGCAGGCCGGCATCGTCGAGCGGTTCCAGTCGATGTCCATCGCGCGGTCCGCGGTGCTGTGGGCGCACGTGCTGACCTCGCTGGTCGCCAACGTGGTGTCGGTCGTGGTGGTGGTGCTGGTCGCCTTGCTGATGGGCTTCCGATCCGGCGCCGGGGTGCTGGACCTGCTGGCCGTGGCGGGCATCCTGCTGCTGTTCACGCTGGCGCTGACCTGGCTCGCCGTGATCCCGGGGCTGACCGCGAAGAGCGCGGACGGGGCGACGGGGTTCGCCTATCCGCTGATCTTCCTGCCGTTCATCAGTTCGGCGTTCGTCCCGACGCACACCATGCCCGGGCCGGTGCGCGCGTTCGCGGAGCATCAGCCGGTCACCGCCATCGTGAACACGATTCGCGACCTGTTCGCGGGGCAGCCGGTCGGTGGCGACATCTGGGTCGCGCTGGCCTGGTGCGCCGGGCTTCTCGTGGTCGCGTACGCGTTCGCGACGGCCACGTACCGGCGGACCACGACTCGGTAGCGGCCGGGGGGGCGGGTCGCCGGGGGATCGCGGTATGGCCTCCGGTACCGGCCCCACCGGACGGCCCGGTGGCCTCGCACATCGACCGGCGCGGGCAGGATCTCGACGCGCGCGGCCCGCGGGCGGCGTTGCCCCGGCCGGACCGCGACGTCGAAACCGCGCTCGACGCCGTACGTCCGACCTGCGAGCAGGCACGCCGCCACGGTGCTGCGGTCCTTGGACGGATCGCGAGGGCGTGGAGTGCGCGTCCGCCGAGGGCTGGCGGCATCGTTCCCCTGGCCGTGCGGTATCGCCGCGGCCCTCGACGCGCGCGGACGCGCCGTCATGGACCGCTGGGAGCCACGGATCCAGGGACGTTCCGGGGCCCGGCGTCACGGTCACCCATTCCTGTGGGCCCGGCAGGGGCGAGCCCGGTTGGCCCTCGGCCGCCCGCAACCGGGCGTCGCCGAGGGCCAACCGGCCCTGGCCCCGCACAGGTCCCTTTGTATCGTTCACCACGAGCTTCGCGCGCCCACATCTCAGGGGGGACCAATGAAGGCACTGGTATACGGCGGCCCGGGCAGCAAGAGCTGGGAGACCGTCGATGACCCGGGCATCCAGGACTCATCGGACGCCGTCGTCAGGATCCTGACGACGACGATCTGCGGCACGGACCTGCACATCCTCCACGGGGACGTGGCCTCATGCGAGCCCGGGACGATCTTCGGCCATGAGGGCGTCGCCGAGGTCGTCGAGGTCGGCGCGGGCGTCAAGAACTTCGCGAAGGGCGACCGCGTCATCGTTTCGTGCATCACCAAGTGCGGGTCGTGCAGCTTCTGTCAGGCGGGCCACCCCGACCACTGCCAGTCCAACGACGCGGGCATCGGCTGGATCCTGGGGCACCGCATCAACGGCACGCTGGCCGAGTACGTGCGCATCCCGCACGCCGACTTCTCGATGCACAAGGTGCCCGAGGGCGTCACCGACGAGCAGGCGGTGTTCCTGTCGGACTCGTTGCCCACCGGCTTCGAGGTGGGCGTGATCGCCGGCGGCGTGAAGCCGGGCGACGTGGTGGCCGTGGTGGGTACCGGCGCGGTGGGCCTGGCCTCCGTGCTGACGGCGGGCCTCTACGGGGCATCGAGGGTCATCGGCATCGACACGAACGACTTCCGCCTCAGGAAGGCCAAGGAGTTCGGCGCCACCGACACGTTCAACGCGAACGACAAGGACCTCAAGGAGAAGGTGTTCGCGCTCACCGACGGGCTCGGCGTCGACGTGGCCATCGAGGCGGTGGGTTACCCGGAGACGCTGCAGCGGGCGATCTCCCTGGCGCGCCCGCGCGGCCGCGTCGCCAACATCGGCGTGCACGGCACGCCGGTGGAGTTCCCCATGGAGGCCCTCTGGATCCAGAACCTCAATGTCTCGATGGGTCTCGTGGACGCCACGTCCACGGCGACGCTGCTGAAGATGGTGGCGTCCGGCCGCATCGCGTCCGAGAAGATGGGCACCCACACGTTCACCCTGAACGACATCGACAACGCGTGGGACACCTTCCAGAACGCCACCAAGGAGGAGGCGCTGAAGGTGGTGCTCAAGGCGTAACCGCCGCGCGTTCCCCGGGACCGTCGCGCGCGGGCCCCGATCACCCCGAAGGAGGAATCCCCGTGCCGGAAGTGCTCGTCGTCGCCGTCGTCAAGCCCAAGGAGGGCAAGGAGAAGGACGTGGAGGAGCTGTTCTCCTCGCTGGTCGCGCCCACGCACGCGGAGGACGGCTGCCTGACCTACGCGCTGCACCGCGACACCCGCACGCCCGGGCAGCTGGTGTTCGTGGAGCGGTGGGAGCATGGAGAAGCTGCGGGCACACATTGATTCGCCGCACCACACCGCCGCCGGGGCGACGGCCGCCGACCTGCTGGCCGAGCCCACGCAGATCCTCATCCTGGATCCGCTCGTGCTGGGGGATCCGTCGAAGAGCGCGCTGTTCGGCTGAGGACCGCCGCCCGGCACAGGCGGGCGGCACCGGCTCCCGCTGCGCCATCTGCGGGTCGCCGACGGAACCCGCGGGGCCGGCGCACGGCGTGCACTCGGGTCGCGACCACCCCCTGCGCCACCGCCCGGCGTGCGGTCGCTCGTTGCGTCGCCGACCCCCTCGCGGGCCACCTGCTCGCGCTCGAGCATCCCGAGCGGACGGTGCGCCACGACGAACGGCGCGGCCCTGCCGGACATCGTCGGCTCGCCCGTGCCCGTCACCGAGGACACACGCGGGGGGCGGGACTTCGGATGCGGGAACGGCGGGCTGGTGCGCTTCGTCCGGCAGAACCCCCCGTGCCACATCGCCGGTGACGACGAGGTTCGGGTCGGCGAGCGGACGGCTGCGGCCGGCATCCCGTTCCCCACCGCGGCCGCCTGGCCGGGTGGCGGTACGTGACCCCGGAGATCCACGTGGGCTTCTTCGAGCCGCGCACGCTCCACCGGGCGAAGCACGCGGTGGGCCCCCGCAGCGTGGCGCGCCGCCGCGCGTGGGACGACATCATCAGGTTCACGATGCTCAAGAACATCGGGGTCCGCCGCCGCAACCGCTCCAGGCGCTGGCCCCGTGGGGGCCGCTGGCGCGCGCCGCCGACCGGCGGCGGGAATCGACCGGCGGCGGGAATCAGCGCGCATCCCCCGGGTGGCGCCGGTCCTCGACGGCGCCCGGCCCCCGTGCGGGAATCCGCACCGTCCCGTGGCCGCTCCCGGCACCCCGCGGCGCCCGGGACGTCGCGGGCTGCCCCTAGGGTGCAGCGGGTGAGCACCCGCCTGCAGATCCTGCGCGACGTCTTCGGCTTCGATGCGTTCCGGCCGGGCCAGGAGGACGTGGTGGCCGACATCGAGGCCGGCACCGACGTGCTGGCCGTGATGCCCACGGGGGCGGGGAAGTCGCTGTGCTACCAGGTGCCCGCGCTGGCGCTGGGCGGCCTCACGGTCGTGGTGTCCCCGCTCACGGCCCTGATGGACGACCAGGTGGCGCGCCTTCGCCAGGACGGCGTGGCCGCCGCCGCCATCCACTCCGGCCAGCCCCGCGACGAACAGATCGCCAACTGGCGCGCCGCCGCGCGCGGCGACGTGCGGCTGTTGTACATGTCGCCCGAGCGGCTGATGACCGACCGCATGATCGCGGCGCTGCGGCGCCTGGGGCCGGTGATGTTCGTGGTGGACGAGGCGCACTGCGTGTCGAAGTGGGGCCCCAGCTTCCGGCCCGAGTACGAGCAGCTCACCGCGCTGCGCGACGCGTTCCCCGGCGCCCGCATGGCGGCGTTCACGGCCACTGCCGACGCCACGACCCGCGACGACGTGGTGGCGGCGCTGCTGCGCCCCGGTGCGCGCGTGCATGTGCGGGGGTTCGATCGGCCGAACCTGCGCCTCGCCGTGGCCGAGCGCGGGTCGTGGAAGGAGCAGCTGGCCGGGTTTCTGGCCGACAAGCGCGACGTGCCGGGCATCGTGTACTGCCTGTCGCGGGCGTTCACCGACGAGGTGGCCGAGCACCTGCGCGGGGAGGGCGTGAACGCCATCGCGTATCACGCGGGCCTCGATCAGGCGCGCCGCCGCGAGGCGCAGGACCGCTTCATGAGCGATCGGGCGGTCGTCATGGTGGCCACCATCGCGTTCGGCATGGGCATCGACAAGCCCGACATCCGCTACGTGTGTCACCTCAACCTGCCCGGCAGCGTCGAGGCGTACTACCAGGAGATCGGCCGGGCCGGCCGCGACGGCGCGCCCGCAGAGACGTTGCTGCTGTACGGGCTGGCCGACATCAGGATGCGGCGCCTCTTCATCGAGGACGACGGCACCGACGGCGAACACAAACGGCGTGAGAACCGCCGGCTCGACGCCCTGGTCGCGTACTGCGAGACGCCGGGGTGCCGGCGCGTCGCGCTGCTCGGCTACTTCGACGAGGCCGTCGGGCCGTGCGGCAACTGCGACAACTGCCTCGATCCGCCCGTCACCATCGACGCGACGCGCGAGGCGCGGGCGTTGCTGGCCGCCATCCGCCAGACCGGGTCGTCGTTCGGCCAGGCGCACGTCATCGACGTGCTGCGCGGCGCCGACACCGACAAGATCCGCGCGCGCGGCCACCAGGGCCTGGACGCTCACGGGGCCGGGGCGGACCGCGACCGGCCGTTCTGGCAGACCCTGGTGCGCCAGGCTCTGGCCGACGGTGTGGTGACGCTGAACGTGGCCCGTTACGGCCGCCTGGAGTGGGGGCCCAGGGCCGCCGGCGTCGCGGAGGGCGACGCCGTGTTCCGCATGCGCACCCCGCGCCCGCAGCGGACGCGCGCCCGCGGCGCCCGGGCGGCGTTCCGGGCGACGCCCGCCGACGTCGACGAGGGCCTCCTGGGGGCGCTCAAGGCGCTTCGGCTCGAGCTGGCGCGCGACGCCGGGGTGCCCGCGTACGTCGTGTTCCCCGACTCAACGCTCATCGAGATGGCCCGCGAGCGGCCCGGCACGCTGGCCGACATGGCGGGCATCGCGGGCGTGGGGCCCCAGCGCCTGGAGCGGTACGGCCCGGCGTTCCTGGATGTGCTGGCGGGCGCGCCGGGGGGAGCGTAGGTCACAGCCTCGCGCCGGTGCCGCCGGGGTGACGGTGGCGCCGATGCCCGGGACGGCACCCCTCGTCCCATGGCCGTCGTCGCGCCCCGCGCCGCCGGTGTCGTCGACGTGACGGCCGCGGTCGCCCCGTCATCGCCTGGCCGTGCCGCGCCACGTTTCGCGCGTCGTTCGACGGCCGCCCCGCGGGCCGGGGGCGAGGCGCGCGGGTTCGCGTGGCTGCGGAACCGCGACCGCTCCCACGTGGACCTCTGCGGGCCTGGTCGATCACCCCCCCGCCGCGTGCCGCGGGTCACGGCGGACCGGGTCTCCTCACCCGGCTCCGAGCCGGGACCGGCGCGTGTGGCGCCCGCGCACCGACGCACCGCCCTGATCGTCCGGCTGATGCCGGCGCCGTGCGACCGGCGGATGCTGCGCCGCGGCGCACGCGTGCCCGGCGACGCCACCGTGGATGTGCGGGGTGCGCCGCCACCCGGGGGCGGCCCGGCGGCGCGCGGCGGCGGTCACGGGGACAGCTCGCGCAGCATCACGCCCGCCGCCGCGCCGGGGACGACCACGTATCCCTCGCGCACGTAGAGCCGACGGGCCGGGTTGCCGGTCTCCACCGACAGGCTGATCCGGGTCATTCCCCGGGTCCGCGCCCGGCCGTGGACCGCGCGCAGGAGCGTGGTCCCCAGCCCCCACCGCCGGTGCGCCGCGCTCACCCAGATGCTCAGCTCGGGCACCCCGGGCGCGACGAACCCGTAGCCCGGGTCGTCGGCGGAAAAGACACACAGCCACGCCACCCCGACCGTCTCGGCGCCCTCCTCCGCAACGACTCCCAGGTCACCCCGGCCCGGGATGAGGCGGGTGTAGCGGGCCAGGTCGGGGCGTTCGCGGACGTCGCGCGCGGTGAAGCGCGGGCCCGGCCAATTCACGTTGCCGAGCGTCGCCCGCTCGAGCAGCGCGGCGTCGTCCTCCGCGAGCGGCCGCATCGACGGGGCACCCTCGCTCATTCCCAGCGAAACACCCGCAGCGCGACGCCGCCGGCCACGAGCGCCGTGCCCAGCAGGACCAGCATGGGGACCACCGCGGCACCCGGGCCGTGGCCCCGCACCATCACGTCCTTCAGCCCGTCCGTGAGGTAGGTCAGGGGCAGCGCCTTCGAGATGGCCTGCACCCACGACGGCGCCATCTCGACGGGGAAGAACGCACCGCCGAGGAACGCCATGGGCAGGGTCACGACGTTCGCGATAGCGCTGGCCGCCTCCTGCGTCCGCGAGAACGACGCCACCAGAAAGCCGAGGGCCAGGAATGCCAGCGTCCCGCACAGCACGAGCGGCACGCACATCCACCATGACCCGGTGAGGTGCACGTCGAACATGTACTTCCCGACCAGCAGGAACGCGACGGTCTGCGCCAGCGCGATGACGAGGTGCAGCGCGATGCGCGCCAGGGCGATGTCGCGCGTCGCGATGGGCGTCAGCTGAAGGCGCCGCAGCAGGCCCGAGCGCCGCCACTGCACCAGCGCGATGGCCAGCCCGAACACGGCGCCCACCGAGATGCCGTAGCCCAGCAGGCCGGGCACGAAGAACTCGATGATGCCCAGGCTGTCGTCCTCCACCTGCCGCGCGTCCATGCGGAACTGCGGCGTCGTCACCCCCGCGGCGCGCAGGTTGGCCTGGGCGATGACGCCGTTCACCGTGCCCAGAGCCTGCGCCGCCTGGGTCTGGTCGGACGCCGCGTAGTCCACGTGCACCGTGCCGCCGGCCTCGCTGATGGACGCGACGACGTCGCCGTCCGTGACCTTCTTGCGTCCCTCCTCCACGGATCCGACGCGCGTGATCTTCAGCGCGTCCTTCAGCTCGGGGCCCTCCAGCACGCGTGCGACCGGGCCGTCGCCCACCACGGCCACGTTCGTGCGGCTGCTGGAGTTGTCCATGATCAGGCCGAAGATCAGCAGGAACATCAGGGGCAGCAGGAACGTGAAGAACAAGGCCATCTTGTCGCGGATGGTGCTCTTGATCGCCTCCACGAACAGCGCGCGCAGCGAGCGGCTCACGCCCGGTACTCCCGTCCGGTGTGGTGCAGGAACACGTCCTCCAGGGTGGCGCCCCGCACCTGGAGTCCGTTCAGCAGGCGGCGCTCGGCCAGCCCGGCCAGGATGTCGGCCGCGCTCGCCCCGCGCAGCAGCAGGCCGGACTCGTTCGTCTCAACCGCGTCCACGCCCGGCAGCGCGCGGGCCTCGTCCTCCTCGATCGCGTCGGGTGGCAGCGAGATGCGCACGGGGGCGTCGAGATCGCGCACGAGTCGCATGGGGGTGCCGGTCACGACGATGCGCCCCGCATCCATGATCGCGACGCGGTCGCACAGCGTCTCGGCCTCCTCCATGCTGTGGGTGGTCAGCACGACCGTGGCCCCCTCGTCGCGCACCCCGCGGGCGAGGTCCCACAGGTTGCGGCGTGCCTGCGGGTCCAGCGCGGCGGTCGGTTCATCGAGGAACACGAGCTCCGGTCGGTGGACCAGGCTGCAGCCGATGGACAGGCGCTGCATCTGCCCGCCCGACAGCTTGCCGGTCTCGACGCCCGCCGACTCGGTGAGGCCGACGCGCTCGAGCATCGCGTCCGCGTCGGCCCTCGGCACGCCGTAGAACTCGGCGAACGTGCCGATCTGCTCGGCCGCCGTGAGCTTCTCGAAGAACGACGACGCCTGCAGCTGCACTCCGATGCGGCGCAGGAGGGCGCGGTCGCGCGGCCAGGGTCGCTGACCCAGCACCTCCGCGTCGCCCTCGTCGGGCGTGCGCAGCCCCTCGATGATCTCCAGAGCGGTGGTCTTGCCGGCACCGTTGGGGCCCAGCAGGCCGAAGATCTCCCCGCGCTCGACCTCGAGGTCGACCCCGTCAACCGCGACGATGTGCGCGTACGTCTTGCGGAGCCCCTGGGTGCGAATCGCCGGCGTCATCCGCCGGCGAACGTACCCCGCCGGCGCCGCGCACCGCCACCCGCTCGCGGATTCTGGCGGTATCCGGCCCGGGGGCACCCGGGGGGCGCGGAACGCCCCGCCTTTCACGCGCCGGCCCGCCCGGTACGGTGCCGTGTCGTGGATCGCAGCGCCATCGTGTTCCTCGCCGCGCTGGGCGGCGGCCTCATCGCCGTGCAGGCGCCGGTGAACGCGCGCCTGAGGATCGCCGTCGGGAACCCGTTCCTCAGCGCGGCGATCTCGTTCGTCGTCGGCACGTTGCTGCTGATCCTGGCGGTGTCGCTCACCGGGGGCTTCGGCGGGCTGTCCGGGGCGCACACCGCCCCCTGGTGGGCGTGGATCGGCGGCGTCGCCGGCGCCGTGCTGGTGACCGGCACGCTCGTCGCGGCGCCCCGCCTGGGGGTTACCACCACGTTCGTCGCCGTCATCGCCGGGCAGGTGCTGGCCGCCGCGATCATCGACCGCTTCGGGTGGTTCGGCCTCACGCCTCGCCACCTGGGGGTCGAACGGATCGCGGCGCTCGCGCTGATGCTCGGTGCCCTCGCCCTGCTGCTTCGTGAGTAGCGCCGTCGGCACGCCGGGCCCGGCGAGGCGCCTGGTGGCGCAGGCGGGGCTCCTCGACGCCGAGACGGCCGGCGCCGACGTCGCGCCCGCCATCGCGCGAGACGAGGTGGCGTCCGCGTGCGCCGCGATCAGCGTGCTGCGCCACGTCGCCACCTACACGTACCAGGTGCCCATCACGCGTATGGAACACCGCCTGGTGGTGATCCCACGGCGCGTCCACGGTGACCAGCGGCGCATCGAGCACCGGTTCCGCGTGCTGGTGGACGAGGCGCGTGATCCCACGCTGCTGCACACGGGCACGGACGCGTTCGGCAACACGGTCGTCGACATCCACGCCCACGGCGTGGATGACCGCATCAGCTTCGAGACCACGGCGGTGCTGTCGCGGGTGCTGGGCGAGCCGGGGCCGCGATGGCATCACGGCGCCGTGGACCCCCGCACCGCGCTCACATCGCCCGGTGCGGCGCTGTCCCGGGCGGCCCGCGACACCGACGGGCCCGGCGGCGACACCGACCGCGCGCGCCGCGTGATGGCGCGTGTGGCCGAGCACGTCGCCTACGGCAAGGGTGCGACTGGCGTGCGCACCACGGCGGCCGAGGCCTGGGACATGGGTCGCGGCGTGTGCCAGGACATGGCCCACGTGATGATCGCCATGTGCACCGAACTGGGCATCCCCGCGCGCTACGCGTCGGGGCACCTGGTGGGCGAGGGTGCCAGCCACGCGTGGGTGGAGGTGCTCGACGCGGCCACCGGCGCGGTCACGGCGTTCGACCCCACGCACGACCGGGTAACCGACCTGCGGTACGTGACCGTGGCCGTGGGGCGCGACTACTCCGACGTGTCGCCCACGGCGGGCACCGTCTGGGCCGACGCGGCCTCGGGCGGGAGGCTGGAGATCCGCAAGGAGTTCCGCGTGGTGAGCGTCGGGATGCGAAAACGCGAGGAGGAGCACGATGCGGCGAACGGTTGACGCGCGGGTGACGTGTCAGGTCGGGCAGACGGCCGACATGGTGTGGTCGGTCGCGGTGGCCCACGGCCCGGTGATCAGCGACGAGACGCTCGCCGTCACCGTGGGTGGGGTGCCGATGGTGTTCGACGAGGTAGCGGCCGACGCCGGGGCGCGGCTGCACGTGGTGCGCGGCGTGCCGCCCGGCCCGCTCGAGCTGACGTACCACGCCGTGGTGGAAGGCCAGGCCGACCCGGCCGAGTTCTCGACGCTGGACGACATCGTCTACCGGCGTCCCAGCCGCTACTGCGACAGCGACACGCTGTACCCGTTCGCCTCCGCGCAGTTCGCGGGGCTCGAGGGCAAGGCGCTGCTGGACGCGGTCACGTCGTGGGTGGGCGGGCACCTGGCGTATGTGCCGGGCTCCAGCCGCCCCATCGACGGCGCCGTCGACACTTTCCTGGCGCGCGAGGGCGTGTGCCGCGACTTCGCCCACCTCGTGGTGGCGCTGCTGCGGGCGCGCAACGTGCCGGCGCGCCTGGTGTCGGTGTTCGCGCCGGGCCTGGACCCGATGGACTTCCACGCCGTGGCCGAGGCGTACGTCGAGGGGGCCTGGCACGTGGCCGACGCCACCGGCCTCGCACCGCGGGAGGCGATGGTGCGCATCGCGTCCGGCCAGGACACCGCCGACACGGCGTTCCTCAGCGTCCACGCCGGGATGTGCGAGCTGCAGGACGTGGTGGTGGGGGCGGTCATCGACCCCGCGCTGCCGGTGGACGACCCGAGGGGGCTCGTGCAGCTGCGCTGACGGCGGGAGGGGCCGGGGGGCGCGCGGGGCCTGTTAATGTGGCGCCGCATGTCACCCCGACGAAAGCGCACCGCGTGAACCCCATTCGCATCGGACTTCTGGGCATCGGCACCGTCGGCGGCGGCACGTGGGAGGTCATCACCCGCAACGCCGAGGAGATCTCCCGGCGCGTGGGTCGGCCGCTGACGATCACTCGCATCGCCGACCTCGACACGGTCCGCGCACGCGAGTTGAGCGGCGGGGCCGCCGACGTCACCGACGACGCGCGGTCGGTCACGCGCGACCCCGACATCGACATCGTCGTGGAGCTCATCGGGGGTTACGGCATCGCCCGCGAGCTGGTGCTCGACGCCATCGCCCACGGCAAGCACGTCGTCACGGCCAACAAGGCCCTGCTGGCCACGCACGGCGAGGAGATCTTCGCCGCGTCCCACCAGAACGGCGTGGTCGTGGCGTTCGAGGCGGCTGTCGGCGGCGGCATCCCCATCATCAAGGCCCTGCGCGAGGGGCTCGTCGCCAACCGTATCGAGTGGATCGCCGGGATCATCAACGGCACCACCAACTTCATCCTGTCGGAGATGCGTGACCGCGGAGTCGACTTCCCGTCGGCCCTGGCCGACGCGCAGGCCAACGGTTACGCCGAGGCCGACCCCACGTTCGACATCGAGGGCATCGACGCGGCGCACAAGATCACGCTGATGGCGGCCATGGCATTCGGCATCCCCGTGCAGTTCGACGCGTGCTACGTGGAGGGTGTCACGAGGGTCGAACAGACCGACATCCGCTACGCCGAGAAGCTGGGTTACCGGCTGAAGCTGCTGGGCATCACGCGCCGCCGGGAGCACGGCGTGGAGCTGCGGGTGCACCCGTGCCTGGTGCCCACGACCCGCCTGATCGCCAACGTCGAGGGCGTCATGAACGCCGTGCTGGTGCAGGGCGACGCCGTGGGCCCCACGCTGTACTACGGCGCGGGAGCGGGCTCCGAGCCCACCGCGTCGGCCGTCATCGCCGACCTGGTGGACGTGGCGCGGCTCATCACCGCGGACCCGGGACACCGTGTGCCGTCGCTCGCGTTCCAGCCCGAGCACGTTTCGGCGGACCTGCCAGTGCTGCCGATGGACGACGTGGTCACGTCGTACTACCTGCGGCTGTGTCTTGCCGATCGGCCCGGCGTGCTGGCCGACGTCACCCGCATCCTCGCCGACGAGCGCGTCTCCATCGAGTCGGCGCTGCAGCAGGAACCGGGGGCGGAGGAGGACCGGGCCAGCATCGTTCTGCTCACCCACCCCACCACGGAGCGGGCCATCCAGGCGGCGATCGCCAGGATCCAGGCGCTACCGACGTCGTACGCCGACGTTGTGCTGATCCGTATGGAGAAGCTCAGCTGACGTGAGCGGCGTCGCGGCGGGCCGGGGGTCCATGCGCCTCGCGATCAGCCTCGACTACGCGGCCCCGCCGCGTCCCCAGGTCGAGGCGACCGCCGCGCTGGAGGACGTCGGCCTGGACGCCGTGCTCGTGCCCGAGGCCTACGGGCTGGACGGCCCCACGACGCTGGGGTACCTGGCCGCCCGCACCCGCCGCGTGGCGATCGGGCCGGCCGTGCTGCCCGTCCACACCCGCTCGGCGGCGCTCATCGCGCAGACCGCCGCGGGCCTCGACTCGCTCAGCGGCGGGCGCGCGTTCCTGGGGCTCGGGGTCTCCGGCCCCGCCGTCGTCGAGGGCTTCCACGGCGTGCCGTTCGATGCGCCCCTCGCACGCCTGCGCGGGGTGGTCGAGACGTGCCGCGGCATGTGGCGCCGCGAGCCGCCGCCGGGGCAGGCGCTGCGCCCCATCCTGGCCGGTCCCCGGCCCGCCATCCCGGTGACGCTGGCCACGCTGCGGCCCGGCGGGGTGGCGCTGGCGGCCGAGCTGGCCGACGCGTGGTTCCCGCTGTTCTTCGCCCCCGAGGCACCCGTGTTCGACGGCGCGCTGGCGCGCGGGGCGCGCCGGCGCGCGCCCGGGCTGGCTCCGCTCGAGACGTGGGTCGGGGCGTTCGTCGGGGTGGAGGGGCGGGCCGCCGCGGCCCGCGCCGCCGCCCGCGAGCACATCGCGCTGTACGTCGGCGGCATGGGCCCGCGCGAGCGCAACTTCTACACCGACGTGGTGGGGCGCATGGGGTGGGCGGCCGAGGCGGAGCGCATCCAGGACCTGTTCCTGGCCCGGCGGCGCGGGGAGGCGGCCGCGGCGGTGCCCGAGGACATGCTCGACGCGTTCACGCTCACGGGGTCGCCGGCGCGCGTCCGGGCGCGCCTGGCGGCGCTGGCCGACGCCGGCGTGACGACGCTGGTGATGCGTGGCCCGGCGTCGACGGACCCAGCGCACCTGGAAGCGCTGCGCCGACTCGCCCCCTGACGGCACCGCGCGCGGCGGGTGCCGATCGATCCCCGCGCGAACCCGGGGTTCAGGCGGGCGCGGGCGAGAGGCGCAGCAGGCAGCCCGCGGTGCGCGGGTCCTCCTCCACCAGGTCGACCACCAGCCCCGATCCCGACACCCGGGCGATGCCCCGGGCCAGGCCGCGGTGGAGCGCGCAGATCTGGGAGCCGCCTGCCGCCTCCACCCCCACGGCGAACGGGCAGTGGCGAAGGACGATGTCGCGGGGCTCCGGGCCGTCGACCTCCTCGGGGGCGAAACCCAGCCTGGCGAAGGCGTCCCTCAGCTCGCCGGGGCCGGCGCCCTCAGTGCACACCCTGTGCGCCTGCCCCTCGCCGAACGACTCCATGTCGGCGGGGCCCAGGCCCATGCGCGTGACGAGCCCCGTCAGCATCCGCACCAGCTCGCGGTGGCCGGCGGCCTCCCGGCCGTCGGGATCGGGTGCCAGCGTGTAAAGCAGCGTGGGGCGCCCGCGGCCCCGCGGCGGCGTGGAGTTGCGCTCGGCCAGCCCGCATTCGACCAGCGCGTTGAGCTGAACGCGCACGCCGGTGTGGTGCAGGCCCAGTGCGTCCGCCACCTGACGGGCGTTCAGGGGGCCGGGCGCCTCGTCCAGCACGGCCACCACGCGTAGCGCGGCGGGGCGCCGCAGGACGTCGTCCCGTGCTGCTCTCTCGCTGGCGACCGCGGGGGCCAAGCAACTCCCTTCCGCGCCTATCCAAGCACCTCGCGGCCGCCGGTGCCGCGACGGGCGTCCCGTCCGGGGCCACGGCACGCCGGGGCGTCCCGAGCGGGGTACAACCGGCCCCTTGAGATATTGGACAAATAGGAGAAAATAGGGGTGTGGCCGCGGCCCCCGACACCGAACACCCGACCCGACGCTCGGTCGAGCACCACCTGCGCGCCCGCACCGACGGCGCCGGCGTCGAGGAGATCGCGGACGCGCTGGGCCTTCACCCGAACACCGTGAGATTCCACCTGGCGCGGCTGGTGGAGGACGGGCGCGCGACGTGGAAGGAGGGTCCGCCCCGAGGCCGCGGGCGGCCCCGCCGCCGCTACGCCGCCCGGCCCGACATGGACCGCGACGGCCGGCGCGACTACCTCACGCTGGCGCGCATGGCCCTGGACGGCATCGCGCACGTGCCGGACGCCGCGGCGGTGGCCCACGGCGCCGGCCGTCGCTGGGGGGCGTCGGTCGCCGCGCGGGCGTCGCGGGGCGCGGGCCTCGAATCCGCGCTCGACGGCCTGGGCTTCGCGCCGCGGCGGGCCGCGGGCGGCGGGGCGATCGACCTTCACCAGTGCCCGTTCCTCGACGCCGTCGACTCGCACGGCGAGCTGGTATGTCAGGCCCACCTGGGCCTGATGCGCGCCCTCGCCGAGGCCCTGGAACCCGGCGTGCGGATCGAGCGGGTCGAGCCGTTCGCCCGCCCCGGCGTGTGCGTCGCGACGCTGGCGGGCCCCCGGCACACCGACGACGAAAGGACCCCCGCGTGAAGTCCGTCAACCTCGGCGACGTCGCCGCCGGCGAATGTGCGGCGGCCGCCGACCACCCCCAGGGGCGCACCACCCGCCGGGTGCACGGCGCCGACGGTCAGGCGATTCGTCAGGTGCTGGTGACCCTGCGCGACGGCGGGGCGCTGGCCGACCACGAGAACCCGGGCGACGCGTCGCTGCTGGTACTCCGTGGCCGGGTGCGCGTGGAGGCCGGCGACGACGTATGGGAGGGCGGGGAGGGCGACTTCCTGGTCATCCCCGATCGGCGCCACAATCTGCGGGCGCGGGGCGACGCGGCCGTGCTCCTCTCGTTCGCCCGCGTCCGGCCCGCCCCCGTCGGCCCAGAGGGCGCGTGATGGGTGATGGAAACGCCGCCGCCCCACCCCCCCACGAGGTCACCCGCCACGAGCTGGACGTACGGCCGATCCTGCGCGACGGCGGCGAGCCGTTCTCGGTGATCATGGGCGCCGTCGAACAACTCGCCCCGGGTGTCGTGCTGCGTCTGGTGACGACGTTCGACCCGGTGCCCCTGCACACCGTGATGGGACGGCAGGGCTTCGCGCACCACACGCGGCGCGTCGCCGACGACCACTTCGTCACCGAGTACTGGGAGGCGGCCGCCTCCGCGGACACGGCCCCGTCGCCGTCCGCGGCGGCGACCGGCCACGTGCGCACCATCGACGTGCGCGGGTTGGCGCCACCCGAGCCCATCGAGCGGACGCTGGTCGCGCTCGACGCGCTGCCCGCGGGCTGGCGGCTGCGCCAGGTCAACGTGCGGGTGCCCGCGTTCCTGCTGCCGTTGCTCGACGAGCGTGGCTTCCGCTACACCGTCGACGACCGGGGCGACCACGTGGTCACCGAGATCTGGCGGGCGTCGTGACGCGCGACGACGCCGTCGCGGCGCTCACCGGCGTGGTCGACCCCGAACTGGGCGTGGATATCGTCTCGCTGGGGCTCGTCTACGGCGTCGACGTGGACGCCTGCGACGTGGTCGCCGTGACCATGACGCTCACGACCGCGGGGTGCCCGCTGCACGACGCCATCGAGGGCGGGGTCCACCGCGCCCTCGAGAGGGCGGGGGCCCGGTCGACCCGCGTCGACGTGGTGTTCGACCCACCGTGGACTCCCGAGCGCATGGGCGCGCCCATCCCGGCGTGAGCGGGGCCCGTGTCTACGGCGCGCCGGGCGCACGCACGCGGGAGCGCATGGCGAGCGTCGGCGGGCCGCCGTGGCAGGTCCCGGTGGCGCTCATCGCCGCGGCCGTGATCGCGTACGTGGCCGGAGCCCTGGCGCTGCTGGGCGGCGCGGGCGACCTGGCGGCGGGGGCGTGGTACGGGCGTCATCAGCTCGCGGCCGCGCACCTCGTCGGCCTCGGCTTCGTGTCCGTCACGGCGGTGGCCGCGCTGCTGCAACTCGTGCCCGTGCTCCTGCGCACCACGCTCGCCCCCGCGTGGCGAGGGGCGGCGACGGGTGCGGCCCTCTGGGCGGGCGCGGCCATCATGGCAGCGGGGTTCCTGGTGCCCGTCCCACGCGCGATCGCGGCCGGCGGAGCGCTGCTGGCCGCAGGGGCGGCGGTGTTCGTCGCCGACGTGGCCGCGGCCCTGCTGCGCGCCGCGCGCACCGAGGCAGGTCCGGGCGCGTCGGGCGCAGGCATCGGCGCCGCCGTCGCGTGGTTCGCGGCGGTCGTGCCGGCGGGAGCCGTCCTCGCGGGCAACCGGGCCGACGCGTTCCTCGGAGCGCGTGTCACCGACCTGCTCGCGGCGCACGCCGCGGCCGCGTCGCTGGGATGGCTGGGCGGCCTGGTCTTGGCCGTCGGCCTGCGCCTGGGCCCGATGTTCGCTCTGTCGCACGGGTACTCCCGCCGCCGCGGCGTGGTGGCGATGGTCCTGTGGCACGTCGCCACCCTCGCGGTCGTGGCGGGTCTCGCGGCCGACGCCGCGTGGCTACGCGCCGCGGGCGCCGCGTTGCTGACGGTCGCGTCGCTGACGGCGCTCGGGTTCGTCGCCGACGTCGCGCGCCACCGGCGGCGGGCCGTCGAGGCGCCGATCCTCCACCTGGGGCTTGGCGTCGCGTGCGCGGCCGCCGCCGTGGCGGTGGAGGCCGTCGCGGCCGCCGGTGGCGTCGACGCCGCGCGCGGTCACGCCGCGGCCGGTGTCCTCGTCCTCGTGGGCCTCGGCGCCGGCGTCACCGCGGGGCACGCGTTCAAGGTGGTGCCGATGCTCGTGTGGACCGGCCGGTACGCGGCCCGCATGGGCACGCCCGGCACGCCGACCCTGTCCGACCTGTACCCCGCCCGCCTCGCGCACGTCGAGCCGGTCGCGTTCGCCGCGGGCCTCGCGCTTCTCGTCGCCGGGGTCCTCGCCGGGTCCCGCGGACTCGCCGCCGGCGGTGCGTGCGCCCTGCTCGCGTCGGCCCTCGCCGTGGCTGGCGCGGTCGCCGACTGCGTATTCGGGCGCGGCCGCGCGGCGGCCGCCACCAGCGTCCATCCGACTTCCTCCAGCACCCACACGAAAGGCGGCGCATGAGCGACCACCCCCTGGCCATCGACGGCAGCATCCTCGACGTCACCACGATCGTGCCGCGCGAACGCCACCCGCTGATCTTCGCGTCCTTCGACGGGCTGGAACCGGGCCAGTCGTTCGAGCTCCAGAACGACCACGACCCCAAGCCGCTGCGCTACCAGTTCGAGGCTGAGCACTCCGGGCGGTTCACGTGGGACTACCTCGAGGAGGGACCTGACCGCTGGCGGGTGCGCATCGGCAAGAGCTGAGTCATCCCTTCGCCGCGACCCGCTCGACGCGTTCGCGCTCGGGTGGGCGCAGGCACCCCACGGCCAGCACTGCCCGCGCGGCGGCGGGGTCGTGGAGGGCCCGGAACAGGCGCATCATGTCCACGTCATGGTCGGGGCGGTGCACCACGTCGACGGCATCGCCCGTGGCGATCGCCCCCGGCTCGACCACGGCGAGGTAGGCGCCGGAACGGCCGCGGTCGCCGAACCGCACGATCCAGCCCGGGATGCCCATGCGCAGGGCGAACGTGGCGCACGGCTTGCGGGGCCCGCACACCTCCAGCAGGGCCCCGCCCACGCGCCAGCGCTCACCCACGAGGGCGGCGTCCACGTCGAGGCCGGCGGTCGTGACGTTCTCGCCGAACCCGCCGTTCGCGATCTCACGTCCCAGCTCGCGCTGCCACCAGTCCAGTTCCTCGCGGGCGAACGCGTAGACGGCCTGCGTGTCGCCGCCGTGGAAGGTCGCGTTGCCGATGGCGTCGCCCACGACGCCGCTGCCCAGCCCGCCCGCGCGGAGACCGGGGTCGCGCACGTCGACCCGGGGAACCGGCACCTTGCGGTGGCCCGACATCGACCCGCGCGCTCCGATGGGCTCGAGCGCGCCGACGTTGAGGGAGACGACCCGTCCGGTCACGCCGCGCCTGCCGCACACACCGGGCAGGCGGGATTCCGCGGCACGGCGACCTCGTGGAACTCCATGCCCAGCGCGTCGATCATCAGCAGACGGCCCGCCAGGGTCGCGCCCGCACCGAGGATGACCTTGAGCGCCTCCGTCGCCTGGATGGAGCCGACGATGCCGCAGGCCGCGCCCAGCACGCCCGCCTCGGCGCAGTTCGGCAGCACGCCGGGGTCCGGGGGGGTGGGGAACACGCACGCGTAGCAGGGGCCCGCGCCGGGCGCGACGACCCCCGCCTGACCGTCGAAACCGTTGACGCTGGCCCACACCAGCGGCACGCCGGCGGCGACGCACGCGGCGTTCAACGCGTGGCGCGTGGCGAGGTTGTCGCTCGCGTCCACCACCACGTCGCGGCCGTCCACCAGCGCGGGTGCGGTGGCCGCCGTCACCCGGGCCTCGTGGGGCTCCACCGCGACGTCCGGGTTGAGTTCGCGCAGGGCGTGCCGGGCGGACGCCGCCTTCGCCCAGCCCTCGCGGGCCGCGGTGTGCAGCACCTGCCGCTGCAGGTTGGAGAGCTCCACGCGGTCGTCGTCGGCCAGCGCGAGGGTTCCCACCCCTGCGGCGGCCAGGTAGAGCGCGACCGGCGAACCCAGCCCCCCGGCGCCGACGAGGAGCACCCTGGCGCCGCGTAGCCGCCGCTGGCCCTCCTCGCCCACCTGTACCAGCACCGTCTGGCGGCGGTAACGGACCAGCGGGTCGGCGGCCTCCACGACCGGCAGGCCGGCGGCGACCCACGCGTCGAGGCCGCCCGCCAGGCTGCGCACGTCGCCCGCGCCCGCCCGGCGCAGCGCGTCGGCTGCCGTCGCCGACCGGCGCCCGGTGGCGCACACGGTGACCACCGGCCCGCCGGCGGGGGCGGGGCAGGCGGGCACGTCGGCCAGCGGGACGTGCGTCGCCCCGTCGATGCGGCAGGCGTCCCACTCCCACCGCTCACGGACATCGACCAGCGCGGGCGGAGCGGCCCCCGCCAGGGCCGCCGCGAGGGTGGCGGGCGCGATCTCGCCCGCGGCTGTCGCGTCGTGCTCCATCGCCGCGAGGTCGTCCGGGGTGTCCACGTCGCGCATGAACCGGTCCGGGTCGCCGAACGTGGTGAGCCCGGCCGCGGGCACGACGCGCGCCCGGTCCCCGAGTTCGCGGATGAGCCCCCGCGCCGACGTCTCCTCGCGGATCGCGACCCGGATGGACGCCAGCGCGGCGGGCGTGTACCGACCCACCAGGGGCTGCACGGCACCGTCCTGCTCGAGCACCCACGCATCGACGCCGCCCTCGCCGCCCGCCGCCAGGTGGGCGAGCACACCGGGGGGGATCCGCGGCATGTCGCATGGGCACACCACCACGGGCTCGCCCAGTGCGGACAGCGCGTGGGCGATGCCGGCCAGGGCGTGCACCGGCTCGTCGGGCTCCACCAGCACCCGGCACCCCGGAGGCGCGTGGGCCGCGCCGCCCTCCTTCGTGACGACGACGGGCTCGAGGCCCGCCGCGCGCACGGCGTCGGCGACGTGGGCGATAAGGGGACGACCGTCGAGCTCTGCCGCGGCCTTCGGGCGGCCCATCCGCCGCGCGCGCCCGCCCGCCAGGATCACGCCCACCCGTGCGGGGGCGGCGTCAGCCACCGATGCGCGACATGGTGCGCTCGGGCTGCCGGAACCCCTCGTCGCCCACGCGGTGCTTGAGTTCCTTGCGCCACACCGCGTCGCGGATGATCCGGGCCAGGTCGTCGGGCGCCGCGCCGTCGCGCAGGGGCCCGCGCAGGTCGGTCTCGTCGTGGCTGAACAGGCACGTGCGCAGGGCGCCGTCGGCCGTCAGGCGGATGCGGTTGCAGTCGTCGCAGAACGGCTGCGAGACGGGGTTGACGAACCCGACCTCGCCCAGGCCGTCGGCGAACCGGTACACGCGGGCCGTGGCGTGCGCCTCGCGGGGCACCTCCTCCACCGGGTGGATGGCGTGGATCATCGCGACGATCTCGCCGCCGGTCAGCACATCGGCGGCCGTCCAGTCGCGGTGGGCGCCCAGCGGCATCTGCTCGATGAACCGGACCTGGAACGGGTTGCTGCGGGCGAACCGCACGAACGCCGGGATCTCGTGTTCCGTGACCCCCCGCGTGGCGACGGCGTTCACCTTGATCTCGCCCACCCCCGGCTGCCGCGACAGGGCGTCGAGGCCGCGCAGCACGCGCCCCACCGCGTCACGGCGGGTGACCTCGGCGAACCGGGCGGGCGACAGCGCGTCGAGGCTGACGTTGAAGCGGCGGATGCCGGCCGCCACGAGCGCCTCGGCGTCGCGCTCCAGCAGCAGGCCGTTCGTGGTCAGCGACAGGTCCTCGATGCCGTCGATCCTGGCGATCATCCGGGCGAGGGCGGGGAGGTCCTTACGCACCAGCGGCTCGCCGCCCGTGAGGCGCACGTCGCGGACGCCCAGCCGCACCAGTGCGCGCACGACCGTTTCGATCTCCTCGAAGCGCAGGATCTGACCGCGCGGCAGCCACTCGATGTCGCCGGGCGTGAGGCAGTACCGGCATCGCAGGTTGCACAGATCGGTGACCGACACGCGCAGATCGGTGATCCGGCGCCCGTGGCCGTCGACGAGGACCTCGCTCACCGGGCGCCCTCGACGGGTGTTCCCCGGACCCACTCGGCGCGGTCCCCGTCGATCTCCCTCTTCCAGATGGGGACCTCGGCCTTGATGAGGTCGATCGCCGCCCGCGTCGCGGCGAAGGCCTCGGGGCGGTGGGCCGCGCTGGCGGCGATCGCGACGCCGGCCTGGCCGCGCGGCACGTCGCCCAGCCGGTGGTGGGCGGCGATCGCGATCACCCCGTGCGCCGCGGCCACGCGGGCGAGGATGTCGGCCATCACGTCGCGGGCCATCTCGGCGTAGCCCTCGTACTCCAGGCGCGCGACGGTGCGGGTGGTGCCCGTGAACGTCACGACGGCGCCCGCCTGCGGGTCGCCCACCCACTCCACGAGCGCGTCGAGCGAGACGGGCCCGTCGGTCACGTCGGCGCGCGTGCGGGGCCGCGCGTGCGTCATCCGCCGCTGACCGGGGGGATGAGGGCCAGTTCGTCGCCGTCGCGCAGCGGCAGGTTGTCGTCGGCGTACCGGCGGTTAACGGCCAGCGCCACCCGCTGGCGCGTGAGCAGGTCGCCGAGGCCCGCGGTCTCGCCCACCACGTCGCGGGCGACGCCCGCGGTGGTGCCCTCGGGGACGTCGACCTCCAGCGTCCCCGTGCCCGCGCGCTCCCGCAGGCCGGCGAACAGCTTCACGGTCACATTCATCATCGGCGGGCCGCCTCGTCGACGCGACGGGAACACGTGCCCGGTAGATTACCGGCGTGAGCAGCGAAAGCGCCTCGGAGCCGGGCCTCAGCCATGTGGGCGCCGACGGCCGGGCCCGCATGGTGGACGTGGGCGCGAAACCCGTGACCGCGCGCCGCGCAGTGGCGTCGGCGCGGCTGCGGATGAGCCCCGCGACAGCCGCCGCGGTGAAGCGCGCCGACGGCCCGAAGGGCGACGTCGTCGGCCCCGCCAGGCTGGCCGGCGTGATGGCCGCCAAGCGCACGTCCGACCTCATCCCGCTGTGTCACCCGCTGCCCCTGTCGTACGTGGACGTCGCCGTCGACGTGGACCCCGAGCGCGGCCTGGTGAGCATCACGGCCGAGGCGCGCACCGCCGGCCCCACGGGCGTGGAGATGGAGGCGCTGACGGCGGCGGGCGTCGCGGCGCTGACGGTGTACGACATGGTCAAGGGCGTGGAGCGCGGCGTGGTGATCGAGGAGATCGCGCTGGTCGAGAAGACGGGCGGCAAGGCGCCGTACCGGCGGGGGGCGTAGATGCGGGTCGCGACGATCACCGTCTCCACCAGCAGGTCGGCCGGCGCGGGCGAGGACGGGAGCACCCCCGCCCTGGCCGAGTACGTGGCGTCCATGGGGGCCGAGCTCGTGGGCGCGGAACTCATCCCCGACGACAGGGCGGGCATCGAGGAGCGCCTGCGCGAATGGGCCGACGGCGGCCGGGTGGACCTCATCCTCACCAGCGGTGGCACCGGGCTGGCGCCGGGCGACGTGACGCCCGAGGCGACCCGGGCCGTGATCGACCGGGAGGCGCCCGGCATCGCCGAGGCCATGCGCCTGGCGTCGCAACCCCACACCCGCTACTGGATGATGTCCCGCGGCGTCGCGGGCCTGCGGGGCAGGGTGCTGATCATCAACTTCCCGGGTAACCCGAAGGCCATCGCCGAGGCGGGCGAACCGCTGCGCGACGCGCTGGAACACGCCATGGCCCTCCTGCTCGACCGGCCCGCCGGCCACTGATGGCCCTGGCCCTCGACGAGGCCGTCGCGGTGGTGCGCGCCGCGTGCCGCCCGCTGGGCTCCGGCGACGTGCCGCTGGCCGGGTGCGCGGGCAGGGTGCTGGCCGCCGACGTCGCGTCGCCCACCGACCTGCCGCGCTTCGACAACTCGGCCATGGACGGGTACGCCGTGCGGGCCGGGGACACCACCTGGGCTCCCGTACGGCTGGCCGTCGTGGGCGAGTCGCGCGCGGGCGCGCCGGCCGCGACGGCGCTGGGACCGGGTCAGGCCGTGCGCGTGTCCACCGGGGCCGCGATGCCGTCCGGCGCCGACGCCGTGGTGCGCGTGGAGGACACCGTCCCCGGCGAGGGTGTTGTCGACGTGGGCGTCGCCGTGGAGCCGCGGCGTGACGTGCGTCCGGCGGGCGACGACGTGCGGACCGGCCAGGTCGTGGTGCCCGCCGGCACGCGGCTGGGCGCGGGGGAGATCGGCATGCTGGCGGCCGTGGGCGTGGACCGCGTCGCGGTGGCGGCCCGTCCCCGCGTGGCGCTGGTATCCACCGGGGACGAACTGGTGCCCCCCTGCCAGGAGCCGGCGCCCGGCCAGATCCACGATTCCAACTCGTACATGCTCGAGCGTCTGGTGGCCGACGCCGGCGGCGACGTCGTGATGATCGTCCGCGGCGTGGCCGACACCCGAGCCGCCGTCGACGAGGCAGTCGCGCGGGCCCTCGGCGCGGCGGACGTCGTCGTCGTGGTCGGCGGCGTGTCGGTGGGCCGGCACGACCACGTGAGAGCCGCCCTCTCGGACGCGGGCGTGGACGAGGCGTTCTGGCGCGTCGCGCTGAGGCCAGGCCACCCCACCTGGTTCGGCACCCGCGACCGCGGGAGGCGCCGGACGCTGATGTTCGGCCTGCCCGGCAACCCGGGCTCGGCGTTCGTGGCGTTCCACCTGTTCGTGGCGCCCGCGCTGGCGCTGCTGGCCGGCGACGCGCGCGTGCCCCTGCGGGTCGCGGCCCGGTTCCGCGGTCCCGGCGTGCACAAGCGCGTGGGCGTGGCGCTCGCGCTGCGTGTCCGGCTGGAGGCGGGGCACGGCGCGCCCGTGGCCGTCCCCGCCGGGCACAACCAGGCCTCCCACGCGATGACCGCCCTGGTGGGGGTTGACGGTCTTGCGGTGATCCCGCCCGAGGCCGACGGCGTGGGCGACGGCGACCCGGTCAGCGTGCGGCTGCTGCGCTAGCCCTCAGGCGGCGCGCGCCCGCGCCCCCAGGTGCTCGGCCAGCATCCGGAACATCGCCCCCATGCGTGGGGTGGCGGGTTCGACGTCCACGCGCACCCCGGCGTCGCGCAGCGCCGCGCGGGTCACGGGACCGACCGACGCCACCAGGCACGGCCCGGCGCCGAGCGAGCGCACGTCGATGCCGGCCGCCGCCGCGATGGCCACGAACCCGCGCACCGCGTTGGCGCTCGTGAACGTGATCGCCTCGATCTCGCCGCTGACCGCCATGCCGGCCAGCCGCCGGGCGGCCGCGGTGTCCACGGGCGGCGCGATGTCGTACGGGTGGATCGTGACCACGTCGGCCCCCGCGGCGCGCAGGGGTGCCACCATCGGATCGTCGTCGGCGCCCGTGCACTGCACCATCACCCGCAGACCGTCGATCCCGGCGGCCAGCAGCAGGTCGCGGACCGTGGCGCTCTCGGGGGGCGACGCGACGACGTCCACCTCGATGCCCGCCGCGCGCAGCGCGCGGCGCGCCTTGTGGCCGCGAGCGATCACCCGCGCGCCGGCGAGGCTGCGCAGCAGATCCTCGAACCTGCCGCAGCGGTCCGCGGCGGCCACGATGTGGCGCACCCACACGGCCACGTCGAGCCGGGACTCCACCACGTCGGCGAGGGCCCGGTGCACCCCGCCCGCGGCCGCGGCGACGTCGAGGTTGACGGTGGAGCCCAGCACGGGGACGCCTCCCAGCGCGTGCACCAGCGCCTCCTGCTCGGCGGCGCGGCGCGCCCCCGTGATCCCGATCCGTGCTCCGCACATCGCGTCCATGGCCACACGGTACGACGCCGGAGGCGTTGGGGCTTTCGCCACGCGCACCAAACCCCGGTCGTCCGGATTCGCCCCGCGGACAGAGGGGTCGGTTCGTCCGCCTAGGACACGAGTCGCGCGGGCCGCGCGGCCGCGCGCATGTCGGTCATCTCGCGGGCCTTCAGCGCCAGCGAGAGCGCGAGACGCACTTCGGGGGCGCCGAGGTCGCGGCCGGTGACCTCCCGCACGCGCTGGAGGCGGTACAGCAGCGTGTTGACGTGAACGTTCATCGCCCGGGCTGCGCTGCGGGGACTCCACCCCGCGGCAGCCAGCGCGGCAAGCGTCTCGACCAGCGGGGCAGACCCGGGCCCGCGCCGGTCGTGTTCCTCCAGCGCCCCCAGCCACTCGGCGACGAATCCCTCCAGCTCGGACGGCGGCGACACCGCCAGCAGCAGGCGCTCGGCTCCCAGGCGCCGATACGCGTTCACCGAGCCGGTGCGGTGCAGCGCACGGCCGGCGCGCTGCGCGATGCGGGCCTGCTGGGCCAGCTCGTGGAGCCGTTCGGGCGGCCCGGGGGACCCGCTGAGCCCGCACGAGAACGACCCACCCCGGGAGGCGGCCGCCGCGTCCGCGATGCAGCTCTCGGCGAGGCGTTCCACCCGCCCCACGTCGCCGGGATCCGGGATCAGCACGATGACCGCCCCCGCGCGTTGCACCACTGTCAGCGCCAGCGAGCGCTCCTCGCCGGCGGCGGCCACGGCGCGAGCCACCCGCCCGGCGCTGCCGGACCCGGCCAGCGCGGCCCGCGAATCGTGGTCGTCCGGCTCGACGACCATCACCCACATGCGGGGCGCCAGGCGGTGCCCCAGGCGCGCGGCGCGCTCGGCCAGCCGCTGGGCCTCCCGCTCGCTGACGGGGGTGGCCAGTAGCTCCTCCACCAGGTCGCCGCGGAGGTGCCGTTCGGCCTCCGCCGCCGCCCGCTCGCGCGACAGCTCCAGGGCCAGCACCGTGGCGCCGTGCTCCACCGCCCGCCGCCGCGCGGCATCGTCGCCGTCGGTCCCCGCCACGGCGAGGCTGCCCAGCACCTCGTCGCCGGCGCGCACCGGCCGCACCGTCAGGCCGTGGTCGTCTCCCAGCGCGTCGGGCAGGCGGTCGTCGTCGCTGCTGGCGATGCGGGTGCCCGCGTCGTCGTACAGGCCCACGGGGGCGCCCGCGTGGTCGGCGATCTCGCCGCAGATGGCCCGCAGGCCCGCGCCCGCGAGCGACAGCTCGGTGAACCGCGCGTGGACCTCGTGCGATCGTCGCAGCTCGCGCACCTGGTGTTCGAGGCGCTCCTGCAGGGCCGACCGCTCGAGCGCCCCGGCCACGTGCGCCGCGATGGCGGCCAGCAGGCCGACCTCCGCGTCGTCGAAGTGGTGGTGCTGGTCGGTCTGCACGTTCAGCACGCCCACGAGGCGGCCCGCCGACACGATCGGTGTCGCGCACATCGACACGAACCGCGCCTGGTCCACCCCCGGCAGCCAGCGAAAGCGCGGGTCGCGGCGAACGTCGTCCACGACAACCGGCGAGCGGTGCAGCGCGGCGTGTCCCGTCAGGCCCTCGCCCAGCCCCAGCCGCACCACGCCCACGCCCTCCTGGGCCAGGCCGTTGGTGGCCGACAGCACCATCTGCGTGCCGCCGGCGTCGACCAGATAGACGGAGCACACGTCGACGCCCATCACGCCGGTCGTCTCGCCGATGACGAGATCCACGAGGGCCTTGGCGTCGAGAGTCTGGGCCGCGGCGAGCGCGAGCCGCTGCAGGAAATCCGAGAAGCGCGTGAGGGGCATCTGGTGGACAGGCTAGGCCGGGGGCACCCTGCTCTCTTCGGCCCCAGGTCGGAACCCTGCGGGGTGCACTTGCGCCCCGCGGGCACGGACCGCCGCGGATTCCGCGTGGGTGCGGACGATCGCCGGGGGCCGCACGCGGGGGCGGATCCGCGTGGGCGCGGACGATCCACCACGTCGTCCAGGTGTTGGATGGACCACCCGCCGAGAGGACGCCCGGGTCTCGCGCGAGGTGCCGTGCGACGGCCGCCGGCCCCGCGGAGGGCCGGTCGGGCCGGTCACGCCGGCGGACGCCGTCGCGGCGAACCCCGCCATCCGCCGCGGGCGACGACGCCCGTCGGCGTCACCCCAAACGGAGTGCTCCTGCTAACCGATCGTCACCGGCATGCCGTACGTGCCGAAGTTCCACACCACGGGCGCCTCCGGGGCCGGCAGGCGCACACAGCCATGGGATGCCGGGTAGCCCGGCACCGAGGGGTACTCGTGGAACGCGAAGCCGCCGTGGAAATACTGCGCGTACGGCAGCGTCACGCTGAACGGGCGCGACCAGGAGTACATCTCGCGGCGGATGATGGAGAAGCGGCCGCGGGGGGTCGCGCCGCCGCTGGAGACGTGGATCGCGCGCTGCACCTTGCCGTCCTGCACCAGCAGCAGCACCTGCTGGCTGATGTGCACCTCGATGTAGCGGCCCTTCGATCGGCGCCATGGCGTGGGTCGCGTGGCACGCGCCAGGCGCTTGCGGGTCGACGGCCCCAGGACCCCGTCGCGGCTGAGCCCCGACCAACCCTGGAACGCCATGATTGCCTGCTGGGTGCGGTAGTCGAGCGCGCCGTGGGCGGAATCCTTCGGCAGGTAGCCGAGGGCGACGAGGCGGCGCTGCACGCCACGCGTGGTGGACAGACTGCATGCCTGTCCCCAGCGGCCCGCGTGGCGGCGGCGGGCGGTGGCGAGCGCCGCGCGCATCGGCTTGGCGTACGGCGTGCGCGCGAACGTGGGGCTGAGCGGCGCGTACCCCGCCATCACGACGGCGCGGTTCACGGACCCCGCGCCCCGGTTGGTGCCAAGGTAGACCCATCCGTTCACCGCGCGCCGCCGCACGGCCGCCCGCGAGCGCACCGTCACGCGGACCCCGCGGCGCAGGCGCCCCTGCAGGTATCCCGTGGCGGCGTCGCGCAGGCACGCGCCCCGCTCGTCGCCGGCGCCGGGGTCGCCCACGCCCGCGAGCGTCACGGTGACGATGCGGTGGTTCGCGCGCACCCGCACCGTGGTGGCGGACGGCACGGCCACCACCCGGCCCACCAACTCCGTGCCGGTTGGGGTGGGAGTCGTCGTCGCCGGCGCCGTGGCGGGGGCCGGCGCGGTGGTCGGCGCGGTGGCCGCGGGGGCCGGTGCCTGAGCCAGCGCGGGGGCCGCGCCCCCGGCGAGCGCCGCGACGGTGAACGGGACGGTGCGCAGCGCGCGCGAGCGGTTCATGGGTCTGCTCCGGTGGGGGTTCGGCCGACGTGGCGGTGCGGGTCAATTTCCGCTTACGGGGTTTAACCCTGCGGCGGGGCCCTTCGCTACATACCTTCGGCCAGTTGCGGCGCTTCACTGAGCCGGCCCGCCGGTACCGGCGCGGGGGCCGCGCACTAGAATCGCGGGAACGCACACCGCAGGGAGGTCACGCTCGTGAGGATCCGCGCCGCAGTGCTCGAGGAGTTCAACGCCCCCCTCGTCGTCGACGAGGTGGACTTGGCCGAGCCCCGGGACGGCGAGGCGTTGGTGCGGCTGGTGGCGTGCGGGGTATGCCACACCGACGCGTACACGGCGTCGGGAGTCGACCCCACCGGCTACGCGCCGTGCGTGCTGGGCCACGAGGGTGCGGGCGTGGTGGAGAAGGTCGGTCCCGGCGTGCGGCTGGTGAAGCCCGGAGACCATGTCGTGACGCTGTTCGCCCCGGAGTGCGGGGAGTGCGTCCACTGCCGCAGCCCGCGCACCAACCGATGCGTCGCCATCCGCGACCAGCAGGGACTGGGGTACCTGCCCGACGGCACCACCCGCCTGTCGCGGGGCGGCGAGCCGCTTCGCCACTTCATGGGGTGCTCCACGTTCGCCGAGTACGCCGTCATGCCGGAGATCTCGCTGGCCGTGGTCAACCCCGAGGCGCCGCTCGACGCGGTGGCGCCGTTCGCGTGCGGCCTGTCGACGGGCATCGGCGCGGCCATGTTCACGTCGCCCGTGGAGCGTGGCGCAACCGTGGCGGTCTTCGGCTGCGGCCTGGTGGGGCTGGGGGCGATCATCGGCGCAAAGCTCCAGGGCGCCGGGCGCATCATGGCGTTCGACCTCTCCGAGGAGCGGCTCGCGCAGGCCCGCCGCCATGGCGCCACCGACACGCGCGTGGCGGACGACGACGTGGTGCAGTGGATCCGTGACGAGACCGGGGGCTACGGCGCGGACCACACGTTCGAGGCGACGGGCCTGGTGAAGGTGATGGGTCAGGCGGTGGAGGCTGCCCGCGAGGCCTGGGGGCAGGCCACCATGTGCGGCGTGGCCGGCAGGGGCGATCTGCTGGAGATCGTGCCGCGCCTGCTGATCACCGGGCGCCGGGTGACCGGCTCGTCATTCGGCGGGGTGAAGGGGCGAACCCACCTGCCGGGCATCATCGACCGCTGGCTGGCTGGCGAGTTCGACGCGACCGCCATGGTTTCGCACCGCGTCTCGCTGGACGACGTGAACACGGGCTTCCGCTTGATGGAAGAACAGAACGGCATCAGGAGCGTGATCGAGTTCTCATGATCATCGAACGTACGCAGGACGAAAAGTGGCTCGTCAACACGTACCTCGTGGCGGAGGGGCCCGGGGGTAAAGGCGTGCTGATCGACGGCAACCAGGTGCTCGACCCGCTGCTGGAGCGCATCGAGCGCGACGGCATCGACATCACGCACGTCCTCTTGACCCACCATCACGAGGACCACGTGATGAGCAACGCGTTCTACCGCGAGCGCTTCCCCGGCGTGCCGTTCGTGGGGCACCGGGGTACCGACGACGTCCTGGGCGAGGGCACGCTGGACATCATCCTGGCCGACGGTGACACCCTTACCACCGGCGACCTGACCTTCCGCGCCATCGACACGCCGGGCCACTGCCAGGGGCACTTCGCGTACCTGCTGAACGACACCGACGTGTTCACGGCCGACGTGCTGTTTCACCGCACCCTGGGCGGCCACGCCCGCCCCGGCGGGAACTTCCCCGAGCTCAAGGCGTCCACCATGGACGTGCTGATGAAACTGCCGCACGAACTCAAGGCCCACCCGGGGCACATGGGCCCGACGACGATCGGCGACGAGTGGGAGAACAACCTGCTCATCCGCTACTTCCGCGGACTCGACGCGCCGCTCGGCGAGACCGTCGAGGTGAAGGACACGGGCGAGGGCGAGCTGCTGGTCTGGGCGCCCGACTACGACGGCGGCAACAAGGCACTGGTGCGGTTCCCGGACGGAACCGAGGGCATCTACTTCGGTTCGCGCGTCACGCGGCCGGGCGCCTGAGAGCGGGGGCGGCGTCCGCCGCGTGAGGTTCGCCGGCACCCCGCCCACCCGCGCCGCCCAGGTCGCCGCCACGTTCGCCGGCGGGGCCGCCGGGGCCGTCGTGCGCGTGCTGCTGGGCCGCCACGTGCCCGTGGGTTCGTGGCCGTGGCCCACGCTGGTGGCCAACCTCGTGGGCGCGCTGCTGCTGGGGTTCGTGGCGGGACGCTACGAGCGTGACCACCCCCTGTCGCCCGGCCGCGCGCTGTGGGGCGGCGGGTTCTGCGGCGCGCTCACCACGTTCTCGACGCTGCAGTGGGAACTGGTGCGGATGGCCGAGTCGGGGCGCACGACGGGCGCCCTGGCCTACCTGGCGGCCAGCCTCGCTCTGGGTCTCGGGGCCGTGCACGTGGGCGTGCGGGCAGAGCGGGAGCTGCGGGCGTGAGCGCGCTTACGTGGCTGCTGGTGGCACTGGCGGGCGGCGCGGGGGCCGTGGCGCGTCTGGGTGCGGGGGAGTGGGTCACGCGCCGGGCGCCGCGGGACTTCCCGTGGGGCACGTTCGCCGTGAACCAGGCGGGCGCGTGCGCGCTCGGCGCGCTCGTCGGCGCCGGACCATCGGCGCGCATGGCCGTGGTGGCCGGTGCGGGCTTCCTCGGGGCCTTCACGACGTTCTCGACGTGGATGCTGGAGGCCGACCGGCTCGACGAGGCCCGGCGCCCGGGGGCGGCGGGCGCGTACGTCGTGTTGAGCGTCGTCGCCGGCGTGGCGGCGTTCCTCATCGGCCGGGCGGCGACCGGCGGCACGCTCTTCTGAGCGTTCTCAGGATTCCCCCGGGCGCGCGTGCGAGGGTGGGCGACACCACACACTCCACACATCGGGAGCGAGCATGAGCGACCACGTGCACGGCCTCCGCCAGGACATGGGCACGCTGATGACACGCCGGCGCGCGCTGGCCGCGTTCGGAGCAGGGGCGCTGGGCGTCGTGGCAGGGTGCGGCGGCTCTGGCACCGCGTCCCGGGCGCCGTCCACCACCGCCACCTCGTCTGCCGCTGGTGTGCCGCGCGACCCGATTCCCGAGGAGACGGCGGGCCCGTACCCCGGTGACGGCTCAAACGGCCCCAACGCGCTCGACGACGCCGGCATCGTGCGTCGCGACATCCGCTCGAGCGTCGGCATCGGTTCGGCGACCGCCGAGGGGGTGCCGCTGGCGCTCGCCATGGCGATCGTCACCGCCGCCGGCGAGCCCGTGGCCGGCGCGGCGGTGTACGCGTGGCACTGCGACCGCGACGGCAACTACTCGCTGTACGCGTCCGGACTGGAGAACGAGAACTACCTGCGAGGAGTGCAGGCGGCGGGCGCGGACGGCAAGGTGACGTTCCGGTCGGTGTTCCCCGGGTGTTACGCGGGACGGTGGCCGCACGTCCACTTCGAGGTGTACGCGTCGCTCGCCCACGCGCTGGAGGCCGGGCCCATCGTCGCGACGTCCCAGATCGCGCTGCCCAAGGCCGAATGCGACGCGACCTACGCCACCGACGGGTACGCGACGAGC
This sequence comes from Thermoleophilia bacterium, assembly GCA_020438485.1. Classification (GTDB taxonomy): domain Bacteria; phylum Actinomycetota; class Thermoleophilia; order Miltoncostaeales; family Miltoncostaeaceae; genus JAGQUM01. Next base: position 71,834 of record JAGQUM010000001.1, read on the forward strand.
GCCGGGAACCTTGCCGGGATCAGCCTCGCGGCCGACAACGTGTTCGGGGACGACGGGGCCGTGCACCAGCTGGCCACGATGACCGGTGACGCCGCCAGTGGCTTCACCGCCGCGCTGACGGTGCCCGTCGCGCACTAGGGGTGGGTGGGGCTCACCGCCGGGGCCCCACCCGGGTCTCATCCGAGCCCCGCGCCCCCGGACATCAGCGGTTGCCCTCCACCGTGTCGCCCTCGCCGGTGTGCTCCTGCGCGAAGTCCTGGGCCTTGTCGACCTGGTCCTTGTACTTGCCGCCGGTCTTCTCGTCGACTATGTCGCCGGCCTTCTCGATGGCCTGGTCGACCTTGTCGTCGGACTTGTTGAACAGGTCCTTCGCCTTGTCCAGCATGCCCATGGGTGCGCCTCCTGTGGGTGAGCCTCGTGTCGATGGGCCGATCGGCCGGCCCCCCGCATCATCACGACAGCGTGGGCGGGGGGGAAGTTACGCGGTCGCCCGGGGCGCCCCGCTACTCCTCCTGCGCCGTGGGTCGCAGCGTCAACTCGTTGATGGACACGCCGTGCGGCCGTTCCAGCACGAACGCCACGGCGGCGGCGACGTCCGACGGCTCGACGTGCGGGATGTCGGGGATGTCGTCGAAGAACGGTGTGTCCACCACGCCGGGCGACAGCAGGGTGACGCGCACGCCCAGCGGGGCGAACTGCTTGCGGGCCGACTCCGCCATCCCGGTGACGGCCCACTTCGACGCGGAGTACACGGACCCCGGCAGCGCCACCCTGCCCGCGACGGAGCCCGTCAGGATGAGGGTGCCCTTCGCCTGCACGAGGTCGTCGAACGTGGCCCTGATGGTGATGGCGGCGCCGTAGACGTTGGTGAGGATCATGCGGCGCCAGTGCTCGGGCGATTCGGCGGTGAAGCCCCTGGTGGCGCCGAAGCCGGCGTTGGCGAACACCGCGTCGATACGGCCGAACGCGCCTCGTGCCGCGGCTGCCATGGCCTCCACCTGATCCCACTCGGTGACGTCGGTGGGCACGGCCAGCGCGGCGTCGCGCCCTCCCATGTCGGCCACCAGCGCCTCGAGCGCGTCCGCGCGGCGCGCCGCGAGCGCCACCCGCCAGCCGTCGGCGGCGGCGCGGCGGGCGACGGCCTCGCCGATGCCGCTGGACGCCCCCGTGATGAGCAGGACGGGCGAATCGCTCATGCGGCGGATCCTACGCCCGCCTCGCGCGGGTGCGTGGGCCCCGAGGAGCGGGTGGCGTTCCCGGCGGGCGTCCCCGCCGGGAGGCCCTGCGTCAGTAGCCGGGGGGAGGCGGGGGAGGCCCGGACGGCGGGGGCGGCGGCGGGGCCTGGGGGTGATCGGGCGCCGGCGCGACGGGCGGCAGCGCGCCGGTCGCCGGGTTGCACGCCACCCGCAGGGGGTCCACCACGCGGGCGTCCTTCTCGAGCAGGCTCGGCCAGTCCTCGGTCTGCAGGTTGCTGTAGACGCTCAGACGGCTCGAGTACGACATCGCGAACACGAGGGACTCGCGGAACCGGGGCGACAGCCTGCCCGTGAACACGATGGAGAACCACGCCAGCAGGCCGCCGCCCATCAGCAGGGGGCCCATGCCGTAGCTGAGGATGGCCGTCGGGATGGCGTGCAGGAAGCGGAGCCCCGTCTTGACCCGGTCGTAGCGCTCCATGGCCGGCGGGATCTCCATGTCGGCGTCGAACGTCTGGCCGGGGGGCGGCGAGACGAACGCGGGGAACCGCTCGGTCAGCAGGCACGCGTACGCCATGGTGGCCACGCTGTAGCGCTGGTACTTCGTGACGAGGTTGTAGAGCCCCTCGGGGAACCGGCCCGTGAACACGATGGCGAACCATGCGATCACGACGCACACGATCGCGACGATCCCGAGCAGGCACAGCACGATGAAGTGCGGGATGGCGAGGACCGGACGAAAGAACGCCGTCAGGCGGCTGCGCGTGGGCGGCTCGGGAATGCAGAGAAAGCGGGCCTGACGTGGCTCCACGGGGGCCGTCCTTTGGCTGGGGGATGGTCGCGTCCCAAGGCTAACCCGCCCCGGGCGCGCGGCGTTACCCCCGGCCGCCGGTGTGAGCCGATCCTTGGCCGCTGTCGCCCTGGCCCTGGGCGGGCAGGTCTCCCCACGCCGCCTTGGCGCCCATGTGCCCCGTGCGGGCCGCCCAGACCGTGCACACGGCGGTGGACGCCAGGAGCACGACGAGCACGGCGATGCCCGCGCCCCGCCCGCGCAGCGCGTTGCCGGCACGGCCGAGGATGCCCGGCGCGCGGCCGCGCCACTCGCGGGCGGCGTACGCCGCGGCGGCGAGGAATGCCAGGATCGCGATGGTGCGGGTCTGCTCGCCCAGCTCGGCGTGCTGGCTCAACACCGACGAGTGGTCGACCCGCTCCTCCAGCGGCTCCCCGCTCATCACGGCGAACTGCGCGCCCAGCATCCCGGCCGTCGCCGTGACGAGCGCACCCAGCGCCAGCGCCCGGCGCCACGGCGCCCAGACGGCGGCGGCGAGCGCCAGCACGAGCGTGAGGGGGATCATCACGACGGGTACGTGCACCAGCAGGGGGTGCGCGGGCAGCCCCAGGATCGTGCCGAGTTCCACTGTCGCTCCTTCGTCCGGTTGTCCCCGTCATGCTGCGTGACGGGCCGGTCAACGATCCACTCCCGGACTTCCAAGAAACGGGAAACGCCGGTGCGGGGGACGGCGGTCAGGGGGCGGCGGGCAGCCGCACGAGCGCGACGATGCCCCCGCCCGGACCGGCGTCCAGGCGGACGGTGCCGCCGTCGGCCTCGACCATGCGTTTCACGATGGCGAGGCCGAGGCCGGAGCCGCCCCGGTCGCGGCGGTCCGTCCAGAAGCGGTCGAACGCGTGGGCGCGGGCCTCGTCCGACATCCCCCGTCCCTCGTCCGCGACGGTCAGCGTGACCGCGTCCCCCGGGCCGCCGGCCGCCCGGATCGTGACCCGGGTGCCCGGCCGCGAGGCCTCCAGGGCGTTGGCGACGAGGTTGTCGATGATCTGCTCGAGCGCGTCGTCGGACGCGAGCGCCCGCAGGCCGGGGGTGACGTCGGCGTCGAGGGCGACGCCCTGTTCCTCGGCCACCGGGCGCCACACCGCCGTGCGCTCGGCCGTGATCGCCGCGACGTCGCGGGCCGCGGCCCGGCGTGCGCGCCGGTCGGCGCGGGCGAGGGCCAGCAGGCCGTTGACGAGCCGCGCGAGGCGGTCGACCTCGGCCAGCGCGCCGTCCGCCTCGTTCCGCGCGTCCTCGGGCAGGTCGTACTGCAGGTTCTCGATGCGCAGCCGTAGGGCTGTGAGCGGGCTGCGCAACTGGTGGGACGCGTCGGCGACGAACTGCTCCTGCGTGCCCACCGTCCGCTGGAGCCGGGCGACCATGTCGTTGAAGGCGGCCGCCAGCTCACGGACCTCCGGCGGCCCCTCGGACGCGTCGGCGCGCTCGCCGAGGTCGCCCGCCGCGACGCGACGCGCCGATCCTCGGAGGTCGAGCAGCGGGGATCCCACCCAGCGGGCCAGCCACCAGCCCACCAGGGCGGTCGCGGCCAGCACGCCCGCGGCGATGGCCCCGAGGGCCAGGCGGTAGCGGCGGGCCTGGGCGTCGACGCGCGACGTGGGGACCGTGGCCCTGACGGCGCCGAACACGCGCCCGCCGGATGCCACGGGCACGGCCACGTACAGCAGGTCGGCACCGAGCGTGTCCGAGCGGCGCTGGCCGGTGGCCACCCTCCCCGCGAGGGCGGCCGACACCTCGGGGCGGGTCGAGAAGTCGCGTCCCAGCGGCCGGGCGACGCTCGAGTCGGCCTCCAGCAGCCCGCGTGCGTTCACGACGACCACCCGGACCCCCGTCGAGCGGCCGTACGCCGCCACCGTGTCACGCACGCGCCCCACCGAGCCGGGGCGCTCGCCCTGAAGATCGTCCTCCACCAGGGCCGCCAGAGCGACGGCGTCACGTTCCACCCGTTGCTGCAGGTCGTGGTGTTGGCTGGAGCGCTGGACGATCGCGAGGGGGACCTCGAGCACGGCCAGGACGATCGCGGCGAGCACCACGTACGTGGCGACCAGCCGCCGCGTCATCGCGGGCGCAGGCGGAAGCCGACCCCGCGCACCGTCTCGATCCACGCGGGATCGCCGAGTTTGCGGCGCAGCGCGGACACGTGCACGTCGATCGTCTTCGTGGGGCCGTACCAGCGGCTGCCCCACACGTCCTCGAGGATGCGGCGCCGGTCGAACGCCGCGCCCGGGTCCACGGCGAGCAGCGCCAGCAGGTCGAACTCCTTCGGCGTGAGTGCCACCTCCGCACCGTCCAGCGTGACGCGATGCTCGCGCAGGTCGATGTGCAGCGGCCCCACGTCGAGCGACGTCGCCTCCGGAACGGGGGCGGCCTCGTTGACGCGGCGCATGACGGCGTGGATGCGGGCGATCAACTCCCGCAGGCCGAACGGCTTCACGACGTAGTCGTCGGCGCCGATCTCGAGGCCCACGACACGGTCCACCTCCTCGCCGCGCGCCGTCACCATGATGATGGGCACCCGGGAGCGCTCGCGCAGGCGGCGTGCCACGGTGAACCCGTCGGTGTCCGGCAGCCGTAGGTCCAGGAGCACCAGGTCGGGCTCGTTGGCGGCCAGCGCGGCCTCTCCGGTCGCGACACGTTCAACGTCGAACCCCTCGCGCCGCAGGCCGGTCACGAGGGGTCCCGCGATACCGTCGTCGTCCTCCACCACCAGCAGCCTCATGCCCGGATCATGCCCGCCCCGGCCGCGGCCCGCGCGGCTCTTGGGCCTTCCTTTAGGGAACCCGGGGGGAGTCCCGACGGTTGTTGACCCACCGCGAAGGCGGCCTCCGGCACCGTGGATGGTGCAGTCACGACGAGGAGGTGCAAGATGAACGGAGCGGTTGTCGCGGCGGCGGGCGCCCTGGTGGGCGTGGCCGGCGTCGCGGGACTCATGAGCATGTCCACGGGTGGCGGCGGCGCGGCGGCGCCCGCGGCGACGGCGCCCCCGGGGGCCGCCGCGGCCCAGGTGCGCTCGTTCGACGACGTCGTCCCGGCCACCGACCCCACGCGCGTGGTGCGGGTGGCGCCGGCACCGGCGTCCACGGCATACGCGCCCACGGCCGCCGCGCGCGGCGGCGAGCCGGGCGAGCACGAGCAGGGGGACGAGGCCGGGGACGACCACGGCGGCGGGGAACACGCGGCCCGCGGCGAGGACGACTGATGGACCCCTCCACCGCCCGCCGCAGCGTGACCGCGGCCGCCCTGGGGATCACCGCCCTGGTGGCGGCCACCGTGGCCCGCGACCCGCTTGCCCCGGCGCCCACCGGCGCCACACGGCCCGCGGCGGCGGCGGCGTCCGCCGGCGACGCGACGCGCTCGGGCGCCCTGCACGCCGTGGTGGCCGACACGCCGCGGGGGCCCGAGATCGTCTACGTCACCGCGCCGGTGCAGCCCGCGGGGGTGAGCGCGGCCCCCGCGGGCGCGGCGCCGGCTCCGGTCGCGAGCACCGCGAGCTCGTGAGCCACCTGGGATTCCCGGCTATGGGCACGTGGTTCGACCTCCACGTGGAGGGCCCCGACCCGGCCGGCGACCTGGCGGCGCTGGTGGGGGCCCGCGCCGAGGTTGAGCGCCTGGAGCAGGTGTTCTCGCGCTTTCGCGAGTCGTCGCAGCTGTCGGAGCTCAACCGCCGCCGGGGCGGGCCGCTGGGCGCCGACATGCGGCGGGTGGTGGACCTGGCGCTGCGGATGCGAACGCTGACCGGCGGCTGGTTCGACCCCACCGTGGGTGAGGCCGTGCGGGCGGCCGGGTACGACAGGCCGTTCGAGCAGATCGGCACCGGGCGCACGGTGACCGCAGCGGCGACGGCGCGGGGCACGTCCCGCGCCACGGTGATCGTCGACCCGGGCGGCGCCATCGCGCTGCCCGCGGGCGTGAGCCTCGACCTCGGGGCCATCGCCAAGGGGTACGCGGCCGATGTGGTTTGCGCCCTGCTGGCCGCGCGCGGCCCGAGCCTGGTGAGCGCGGGCGGGGACATCGCCGCGGCCGGGCCCCGCGGCGAGGGTCCGTGGCCCGTCGCGATCGGCACCCCGGACGGCCGGGTGGTGGCGCTGCTCGAACACGGCGCGCTCGCCACGTCCGGGGTGGACCGCCGCCGCTGGACATCCGGGGCGGGCGACGAGCGGCACCACGTCATCGACCCACGGTCGGCCCGGTGCGCCGACACCGACCTGCTGCGCGTCACCGTCGCCGCCGACCGCTGCGCGGTGGCCGACGCGCTCGCCACGGCGCTGCTCGCGTCGGGCGCGGAGAGCGCCCGCGCCATGTGCAGCGATCTCGACCTGTCCGCCGTGCTGGTACAGCGCGGCGGCGACACCATCCGCACAGGGAGCCTGTAGATGACCCCCGACATGATCCCCTGGGTGATCGTCCGCGCGACCGGCGTCACGGCGATCGTGGCCCTCGCCGCCGCCATGGTGGCGGGCCTGCTGGTGCGCACCCGCACACCCGTCGGCGGCGTGAAGGGCGCGGGCATGGTCGAGCTCCACCGGCTGTTCTCGGCCACCGCCCTGTGGGCCATCGCGGTCCACGGCACGGCGCTGCTGTTCGACACCACGATGGTGGTAACCCCGCTGGACCTCCTGGTGCCGGGCGCCATCCCGTATCGCCCGCTGGCCACCGGCATGGGCGTCATCGCCGCCGAGCTGGCGCTGGCGATCCACCTGTCGTTCCGGTTCCGGGGACGGATCGGCGTCAAGGCCTGGCGGCGCCTGCATTTCCTGACGTACGCGGTGTTCGGCCTCGGGGTCGCCCACGGCATCCTCGCCGGCACCGATGCGTCGCGCGGCTGGATGATGGTGACGTACGGCGGCGCCGTCGGCGCCGTGTGCGCTCTCACCGGCTGGCGTGCCGCGACGGCCCCGCGCAAGGCCCGCCGCCCGCGCCCTGCCGCGACCGGTGGGGCATGATGGGCCCGTGGCCGGGAACGAGACACCCGTGACGCGGCGCGGGTCGCGGAGGCTGGCGACGGCGGGGGCCGCCGTCGCGGTGCTGGCGCTCGTCGCAGGCGGCATCGCGGCCAACGTGGCACTGCTCGACGCCCAGGGATCGGACGGGTTAGGGCGACTGAGCCCGATCGCGACCGACGCGGACGGCGGCGCCGCGTCCACCGTCGACGCGGTGCCGGCGGGCCCGGCGACCGTTCGCGCGCCCGCCGCGCCGCCTCGCGGCGACGACCATCGGGACGACGACCACCGCGACGACGGCCACCACGGCGAGGACGACTAGGACCGGAGGCCGGGCCTCCGCCGGGCCGAGCGGGTCAGCGCCGCGCGACCGGGTCCGCGTGGGCGGCCACCACCGGGTGGTGCTGCTGATGCTCGCGCACCAGCAGGGCCATGATCGCGGCGATGATCGAGGCCGCCGCGCCCAGCCACAGCGAAGCCCTGAACCCGTCGACCGAGGGTATCGCGGTGCCGGCGATGACGTTGGAGGCCAGCAGCGTGACGGCCACCTGGGCCCCGACCGCGCTGCCGACGGTGCGGACGACGGTGTTCATGCCCGTGGCGATGCCGGTCTCGGTGGGCGCGACGGCGTCGGCGATGAGCTTCGGCATGGCGCCGAACGCGATGGCCACCCCGGCGGCGGAGATCGCGTAGAACAGCATCACCTGCCACGGGTGGTCGTTGACCTCCGCCACCAGGGCCGAGCCGACGCCCGCCAGCACCAGGCCGATGGCCAGCGCGATCTTGAAGCCCAGACGCAGGCCCAGAACGCCGCCGAACGGTCCGGCGGGCACCATCGCGAACGCGCCCGGCAGCATGTAGAGGGCGGCGAGCGTCGCGGTGGCGCCGAACCCGTACGTCACCAGCTTCGCGGCCTCCGGCGGCAGCCCGTGGGGCATCTGCATGAACATCGGCATCACCGTGAAACCGGCGTACATCGCGAAGCCGCAGAAGAACCCGGCGAGGTTCGTGAACAGCACGGGGCGGCGGGCCAGCATGCGCATGTCCACCAGCGGCTGCGCCGTGCGCGTCTCGACCCAGCACCACGCCACGAGCACCACCAGGCCGGCGCCGAGTAGGCCGAGGAAGCGGGGGGACGTCCACCCCCACGCGCGCCCCTCGGTGAGGGCCACGAGGATGGCGACGAGGCCCGCCGACAGCATCACGGCGCCGGGAATGTCCAGCGACGCGTGGGCGCGGTGGGGCGACGGCGGGACGATGCGCGACACCAGCGCGAGGCCGAGCAGCCCGAACGCGGTCCCCACCACGAACAGCCAGCGCCACGACGCGTGGTCGATGATGAGGCCGCCCATCATGAGTCCCAGCCCGCCGCCGGCGCCGAGCATGGCCGAGATGAGTCCCATGGCCACGCCCATGCGCTCGCGCGGCACCTCGTCGCGGATGATGCTGAAACACAGCGGGTACACCGCGCCGCCGATGCCCTGCACCGCGCGGAACAGGATCAGCGACCAGATGTTCCACGCGAAGATCGACGCGACGGAGCCGGCGGTGAAGATCGCGAGCGTCACCAGCAGCATCCGGTCCTTGCCGTGCTGGTCGCCCAGCCGGCCCAGCAGCGGCGTGGCGACGGCCGCGCTCAGCAGGTAGATCGACACGGTCCACGCCGACCACGCCGTGGTGGTGTCGAGATCCGCCCGGATGTGCTCCAGCGCGGGCACAACGGTGGCCTGCATCAGCGCGAACGTGCCCCCGGCCACCGCGAGCGCGGCGAGCAGCAAACCCTGGTTCACGGGCCGGGAGTGGTTCGTCATGGGGCTCCTGTCGTCGTCGGGCGGTGGGGCCGCACACGCCGGCCTCGACCGCGGGCGGGAAGACTAACGCGCGGCGGGCGAAGTGAGAGCCGCGTGTCTCATGAATGATGAAGAAGGTGTTGCCTGCGTGAGGGAGATATGCGAGCGCCTCTCGATGAGAAATCTCAATGAGCAGGCAAAACGCGCGAACCGGATGTTCTCGTCGTGTCGCGTCGCGACGCCGCGGTTTGCGCGAGACCGCCTCCCCCAACAGGGTTGTGGCCATTCGCTTCGGAAACGACGTGGGAGGACTTCCCTTCATGACCACCCGGACCCCGCTTCGCCGCGCCGTGCCGGCGCTCGCCATCGCCGCCGGGCTCGCGGCCCCGGCCGCGGCCCTCGCCCAGACGACGCCGCCCCGGCCCGCAACCGCGCCGGCGGGCGTGGTGTGCGCCACCCCGCCCGCCTACGGACCGGGTGGAGGCCTCGGCGCCCAGTACGGCGTCGACGGTGGCGGCAAGGGCACGAAGGGTGACCCGTCGAAGGTGTCGCTCACCAAGAAGCAGCTGCTGATCAACCAGCGCATCTCGCAGGCCGCGATCCTCCGTGTCAACGCCGTGCAGAAGTGGCTCGACGCGGGCGTCGTGGGCACGGACATCTGCGGCGGCGCGCTGGGCGTCGAGGACCTCGGCAACATGACCATCGCCAAGGAGGCCCCGGGCGCCGCCGCGAAGGCGCCCACGCCCCGCGCGCTCGTGGTGGGCAAGGTAGGCGGCGGCGACGTGTCCAAGGTCAAGCTCAGCCGCGACCAGCTGCTCATCAACCAGCGCATCTCTCAGGAGGCCGTGCGACGCTCCAACGCGCTGCGCGCGCGCCTGGAGAAGGGCCTGACGGGCGGCGACGTGAAGGACAAGTCCATCACCGCCAACAACATCCAGCGGGGGCTGCGCATCACGAAGGCGACGCCCATGACGACGCCCCCTGTCGCCTCGAAGACCGTGCTGGCCCCGAAGGCCGCCGGCAACCCCGACGGCGTGAAGCTCGCGGCCTCGCAGTTGCTGATCAACCAGCGCATCTCGCAGGCGGCCGTGCGCCGTTCGAACGGCCTGATGGCCCACATCCGCACGGGCCTGAACGGCAGTGACTTCGCCCTGTCGGCGATCACGTCCGTGGACCTCGCGGCGGACGTCGTGCGCCCGTAACGGCGCGCACCGGGGGCGGCCTCCGGTCGCCCCCGCCCGCCGGGCTCAAGTCCGGCCCCCGCGCCGCCGATGGCGTGCGCAGATGGATTCGATGAGTATCAGCGCGATCAACGCCCGCGTGGACCAGATCATGGCCATGGCCTCCATGGACGCCACCGTCACCGGTCCGCCACAGAAGGCCGCCACGTCGAGCTTCGCGGATGCGCTCGCGACGGCCCAGAAGACACCGGCCGCCACGGCGCCCGCCGCCACCGCAGAGACGTTCGGCGCCGGCTCCCCGTCGTCGGATCCCCAGATGGCGTCGCGCCTCGACGCGTGGATGGCCAAGCACACCCCCGGCTCGCCACTGGTGGGCCACGGCGCCGACTTCGTCAGGGCCGGCGCCGCCAACGGCATCGACCCGCGCTTCCTCGTGGCCGTCGCGGCCCAGGAGAGCGCGCTGGGCACCGCCGGATCCGGCAAGGACATCAACAACCCGTTCGGGTGGGGCCCCGCCAGGCCGTTCTCCAGCTGGACCGAGAGCATCGACACCGTCGCGGCGGGCCTCGCGAAGGGCTACCTCGGCGAGGGACGGGACACGATCGCGGCGATCCAGGCCAAGTGGGCCCCGGTCGGGGCCGCGAACGACCCCACCGGGCTCAACAGCAACTGGACGACGGGCGTCTCGAAGTTCTACGCGGAGATGGGCGGAACGCCCGGCGGCTCGATCCGCGCCTGACCGCCGGTCAGCGGTAGACGCGCAGCGCCGTGCGGCTCACCCTGAAGCCGCGCCCCTTGCCGTTGCGCGCGCGGCACGTCACGCCCGCCCGCGCCGACGCGCACCGCATGGTCCCGATGCGCACGCTACGGCCGTAGCCCAGCGTGCGGCACGCGTCCGCGGCGGATCCCCCCGGCACGCAAAGCGGGCCGATGTCACCCCGGCAGGCACCCACCACGATCCGGCCGCCGCGCATCAGCGTGACCTCACGGGGCGACCAGTCCCAGTCGCACGACGCGGGCTTGGCGCGCTGGTTCGCCCACCGTCCCTTTTCGACCACGCACGTGACCTCGGACGGGTCGTCCGAGCGGCAGTCGATGTTGCCCGACGGGGTGGTGAAGTGGACGGTCGCGGCCGCCGCGGCGCCGGGGGCGGCGCAGGCGGCGAGGGCGGCGGCGACGAGGGTGAGGCGGTGCACGGGAACTCCTTCGGGTGAGCGGGGCGCAGGGGTCACGGGCGAACCCGGGCGGACCCCGGGGCGCCGGTCGTGACCGGAATGGGTCAGAACCGGCTGTATCCCTCGCGGGCGACGCGGAAGCCGCGGCCCGCGCCGTTGCGCAGACGGCACGTGACACCCGCGCGGGTGGACGTGCACCGCAGGCCTCTCACGGTGACGGACGCGCCGTAGCGCAGGACGCGGCAGCGGGCGCCGCCCGCGGGCTGGCACATGGGGCCGATGTCGCCCCGGCACACGCCGACACCGACGCGGCCGCGCTCGAGCGTGACCTCGGTGGGGAACCATGCCAGGGGACAATTCGACGGCTTCGGGCGGGCGCGGGGCCACGACGCCTTCTGGACGAGGCAGTCCGCGGCCGGCGACCGGCCGTCCGCCCAGAGCATGCAGTCGATGTTGCCGCTGGGGCTCGTGAACGACACGGCGCCCGCGGACGCGGCGGCGGCG
>JAGQUM010000077.1 GCA_020438485.1 Thermoleophilia bacterium
CCCGCACCAACAGCGGGAGACGCGCTGAGCGCGCCCCATCCGGACAGGGCTGCGCTGACCCCGGCCATGGTCGCGATCGCTCGGCGGGCACCGGTCATCGACATTCCTCCGTGAATCTGCGTCGAACGGGGTGGATGTGCGCTGCCCCGCGCCGGGCGTCCTACCCGCGGTCGGCCTCGCTCCCCGCGCGGCGCCGTGGGCGCGCCGCTGCATGAGGTATCGACCCCCGGGCGGCCGTCTTGACCCCCGCGGTCGCCGCTCCCCCGGGTGCGGGTCCGCCGGGACTCCGGACGCCTACACTCGGGGGGTGCCCGCGCCGCCCGATTCACCGCGCTTCCGGGGCGGACCCGCGTCCCGGCGGCTCTCCACGCTGCGCCGCTCCCTCCGCGCGTCACCCGTCCTGGGCCCGCTCGTGGCGGGTGCCGCGTACCTGCCGTCCCGCGTCGTGTCCATGGAGTGGTACCGCGTGATGGAACGCGCGCCGGGCGACGCCGACCCGGCCGTGGACGGGCTCGAGGTGCGCAGGGCGGACCGCGGGGACGGGCCGCTGTTCGAGTCCATCGGCAAGAACACGGCCGACGAGTTCGAACGGCGCCTGAGCGACGGGGACGTGGCGTTCGTGGCGACGCTCGACGGGAACCCGGCCGGGCACCTGTGGTTCCGCTCCGGGGCGTGGGACGAGGGCGACGTGCGCTACGTGCTCGACGAGGACGACCGGTGGGGGTACGACCTGTTTGTGCATCCCGGCGCGTGCGGCCGCGGGGTGGGGCCCGCCCTCAACGTGGCGGGGCTTCGGCAGATGGCCGCGCGCGAGGGTGCCACCCGGATGCTGTCGGTCGTAGACGTCCTCAACGACGCGTCGCTGGCGTCGGCCGCGCGCTCGGGAGGTGTCCCGCGCGCGGAGCTGGTGGTGCTGTCGGTGGGCCCCTGGGGGGCCATGCGGGAGAAGGACTTCGGCACGGGCGCCACGCGGTGGCGGAGGCTGCGGCGCGGCGGTCCCACTGACTATCGGGTTTCCCGTTCGCGCGTGGGGGCTGCGGACTGACCTAACGAGGGGCGCCCGCGTTCCCGGCGGGTGTTTAGCTCACCGCATGGCCGCGTCGACCCCCTTGCGCCTCGCCCGTGCCGCCGTGCGCGGCGCGCCGTCCAAGCTGGGTTCCGCCGCCCGCGCCGCGCGCGTCGCTCCCGTCCGCGGGACCCTCACGGCCCTGGCCGCAAACGTCCCGTCCCGGCTGCTGCACGTGCAGTGGTACGCGCTGGTCGCCCACGGCGACCGGCCCCAGGATCCCGTCCCCGGGTTCCGCGCACGGCGGTGCCATGCGTCGGACGTCGCCGTTCTCGCGGGCGTCGGCGAGATCGCCCCCGACGAGGCGCGCCGCCGTCTCCAGCAGGGGCACGTCGCGTACCTGGCCGAGATCGACGGCGTCCCGGTGGCCTACAAGTGGTTTCACATCGGGGCGTGGCGTGAGGTCAACATCGAATGGGCGCTGGCCGGCTCCGACGCGTGGTCGTACGACCTGTACGTCGCCCCCGGCGCCCGCGGGCGCGGCGTGGCGTCGGCGCTCAACGCGTGGTCGGCCGCCGACCTCAGGAAGGAGGGCGTGACCCGCATCGTGGCCGCGATCCCGTACCTGACCGCGGGATCCATGGAGGCCGCCCGGCGCGCCGGAGGCCGTGAGGTGAGCGGCGTCACCGTGGTGCGCGCGGGGCCGGTCGAGTTCGTGTCCGGCAGGGACCCCGGGTCGGGGGCCCGCACATATCGCCGCCTTCGGCGCTCGCGAAATCCCGTGAAGCTGCCGATACACGAGGACAGAGGCAGATGAGCACCACGATCCCCCGCATCCACCGCGACACCGCGGCCCCGCTCGAGGCCACGGTTGTCGCCATCACACCCACGCTCGCCGTGGAGTGGGAACGCCTGGTGGCCCGCTGCGGGGCACCATCGTTCCTGGGCCCGGGCTACCTCGATGTCTGGCGCGCCGCGTTCGGCGACGGCGAGCCCGTACGGGTGGTGGCCGCACGCCGGGACGGCCGCTTGGTGGGCGTCCTTCCGGTCGGCGGGCGCACCGTTGCGGGACCCCCAGGCAACGCCGAGACGCCCGTGCAGGACATCGTCGCGGAGACCGGCGGCGACGCGGCCCGCGTCGCGGACGCACTGATGGGGCTGGGGAGGCCCGTCGCGCAGTTCCGCTGCCTGCCCGCCGACTCGGCGGGCTTCGCCGCCGCGTCCGGCGCCGCGGCGCGCGCCCGTCGCGAGTGGCGCACCCGGCCCGCGGTGCGAATCCCCGTCGTCGACACCGATCAGGGCTGGGACGCGTACTGGGCCTCCTGCTCGCGCAACCTCAAGCACAACGTCAGGCGCTGCACGAGGCGTGCCGAGGAACGCGGGGCCCTCGAGCTCGTCCTCCACGACGCGTTCGCGCCCGGCGAGCTCGAGCCATTGCTGGAGGCCGGGTTCGCGGTGGAGGGCTCAGGGTGGAAGGGTGACGAGGGCACGGCGCTGGCCGTCGATCCCGTGACCGGCGGGTACTACCGCCGCCTCGCGCGCTGGGCCGCCGACCGCGGTGAGCTGCGCCTGTTCTTCGTGCGCAACGACGGGCGCGACATCGCGTTCGCGCTGTGCGTCCACACGGCCGGCACGCTGTACGCGCTCAAGATCGGCTACCGGGACGACATGTCGAAGCTGTCCCCAGGAGTGCTGCTGCTGCACGGGCTGATCAGGTGGACGTTCGACGAGGGCCTGCGCAGGTTCGACTTCGCCGGCCACGACGCCCCGTACAAGTCCACTTGGGCGACGGCCCATCAGGAACAGCTTGAGGCCAGCGCCTTCACGCGGGGGCCGGTCGGGCTCGCCGTGCGCCTCGCGCGCGCGGCCCGCGCCGAGGCCGGGCGCCGGCTGCGGCGAGCCTAGCGGCGGCGCAGCCGGCGCCGCGC
>JAGQUM010000078.1:0-4871 GCA_020438485.1 Thermoleophilia bacterium
GACGCCGCGCTGGAGCGCAGCGCGCGCCGCATGACGGCCTCCCGCCGGGCCGGCGTCCGCCGCCGCGCGGCGGGGCGTCCACCGGCGGGCCGGGGCGCGGCCCGGCTAACCGTCGACGGGCTCGTCCGGCGGCACGCTGTCTTCCTGAAGCTGTTTGAGCGTCGTGCCGTCGGCGGTCTTCCACTCGGTGCGGCCGTTCGCGGAGCGACCGAGGAACACGCCGGCCGCGGAGCTGGGCGAGTCGAATAGGTAGTCCTGGACGAGAACCAACGCGCCATCGCGCGCCTGAGGAATGCCCTGGTGCGTGAGGGCGGTGCGGATGCTCTCCAGCCGCTCCGGCATGGATGGCACCGGCACCGCCCGTGCCGTGGACCCGGCCATGACGAGGAACCCCTCGGGCGTGTCGGCGCCGCGGGCGGAGGTCGCGGGCCCGCCGAGGAGGAGGCCTCCGGTCACGCCCAGCGCGGGCTGGTCCACTGCCCCTGGCGGGCTGGCTGTCGGAGGCGGTTGAAACGCGGTCACCTCCAGGACGGGGAAGGTCAGCCTCATGTCTTGAAGGAAGCTCTCCATGTCAGCGGTCTCAGCCTCGGACAGGGCCCCGGCTGCGGGTGCCGTGCCGTTGTCGAGCTCGGCGCGCTTGGCGAACTGCGCCAGATGGAGGAGGCGCGCCTCGAGGTAGCGAACGTGGGCCTTGTTCATGTCCCCGTCGCGACTGGTGAAGGCCACGAAGCGGCTCCAGAAGTCCTTCCCCGCCTGATGCTGGTCGAGGCGTTTGCGAAGGACCTCGGCCTCGCCGACGTAGACCCGCGGCATCGAGCCGCTTCCCGGCCCCACGAGGACGTACACGGCCGCACCACCGAACTCGGGGCGGGCACGGACGGTGGGGTACTGGGCGCGGGAGCACACCAGGCCCATGCCCGTCCAGTTGGACTTCTTGACGATGCGCAGACCATCGGGCCTACCGTCCGCCAGGAACAGCGAGATCGAGAACGGGGTGGCCGCGGGAGGCGCCGACGACGTGGTCACCGACCTGGCATACCCGGGACCTCCCGAGCCGCCCGTGCCGGTTCTGGAACCGCCCGGGCGGCGAGCGGCCCGCTCGCCGGCCCGTCGGGCCGGGACGGCATCCCGCCGCCGCCCGCTACTTCACCAGCTCGAAGATCTTGAACATCGGCATGTACATGGCGACGACGACGAGGCCGACGATCATGCCGACCACGATCATCATGAGCGGCTCGATGATGGACGTCAGCGACTTCAGCTTGGCGGCCACCTCATCGTCGTAGAAGTCGGCCAGCTTGTGCAGCATCGAGTCGAGCGCGCCGGTCTCCTCGCCGACGGCCAGCATCTGGGTGACCATGGTCGGGAAGACGCCGATCTTCGCGAGCGGCGGCGCCAGCGCCTGGCCCTCCTTCACGCGCTCGGCGACGTCGGCCATGGGGTCCGACAACACGCGGTTGCCGGTGGTCTGCGCCGTGATGTCGAGGGCCTGCAGGATCGGCACGCCGGACGCCGTCAGCGTCCCAAGCGTGCGGGCGAAGCGGGCCACGGCCACCTTCAGGACGATGTCGCCGATGCCCATGGGAAGCCTCAGCTTGATGCGGTCCCACATCAGCTGGCCGGACTCGCTGCGCTTCCAGCGCCGGAACGCGATCGTGGCGACGATCGGCACAAGCAGGAACACGTACCAGAAGCTGCGCATGGCCGCCGACAGGTCCACCATGAACTGGGTCAGCGGCGGCAGCTTGCCGCCGAGGTCGTCGAACATGCGGGCGAAGATCGGGATGATGAACGTGATCATCGCGACCAGCACGAGCACGGCGAAACCGGCGATCATCGTCGGATACGTCATGGCCGACTTCACCGTGCGGCGCAGGTGGTCGTCCTTCTCCAGCTGGACGGCGACGCGCTCGAGGACCTCCTCGAGGTTGCCGCCGCTCTCGCCGGCCTGCACCATCGACACGAACAGCCGGTTGAACACCTTGGGATGCTTGGCCATGGCCTGCGACAGGGACAGACCGGTCTCCACGTCCCCCCGCACCTCGCCGATCACGCTCTTGAGCAGGGGGTTGGGGGTCTGCTCCTCCAGCACGTTCAGGGCGCGCAGCAGCGAGAGACCGCTGGAGACCATCGTGGCCATCTGGCGGGCCAGCACGGTCATCTCGGCGGGCTTGACGCGCTTGAGGGACGCGAACAGGTCGACGTCCATGGCCGACGTCTTCTTCTCGGAGACGTCGACGACGGTCAGGCCCCGCAGCCGCAGCTGGGCCGCGACGGCCGACTGGGACTCGCCGGAGAGCTCCCCGACGGTGCTCGCTCCGGAGCGATCGAGGGCCTTGTACGTGTAAACGGCGGCTTCGGCCATCGTCAGTTCACCTGGAAACGGGTCGGGGTGGCGGCGGAGGCGGTCACGCGGCCTTGGCCGTGGACGGGCGGGTGAGGCCCTGGCTCTCGAGCAGGCGCTTGAGCTCGGCGGAACTGCCGGCGCGCTCCAGTGCGACGTGGGGGCTGATGATGCCCTGGCGGATGAGGTCCGACAGGCACGCGTCCATCGACTGCATGCCGTGCTGGGAGCCCGTCTGCAGCATCGAGTAGATCTGGTGGGTCTTGCCCTCGCGGATGAGGTTGCGCACGGCCGGCGTGGCCATCATCACCTCGAACGCGCCGACGCGCCCGCCCGAGACGGTGGGCAGCAGCTGCTGGCAGATGACGCCCACGAGGGCGTTGGCCAGCATCACGCGCACCTGCTCCTGCTGGTGCGGTGGGAACACGTCGATGACGCGGTCCACGGTCTGCGGCGCGTCCGACGTGTGGAGCGTGCCGAACACGAGGTGGCCCGTCTCGGCGGCCGTCAGGGCGATCTGGATGGTCTCCAGGTCGCGCATCTCGCCCACGAGGATCACGTCGGGGTCCTGACGCAGCGCGCTGCGCAGGGCGTTGGCGAACGAGTGCGTGTCACCGCCCAGCTCCCGCTGGTTCACCAGCGAGCGCTTGTGCCGGTGAAGGAACTCGATGGGATCCTCGACCGTCATGATGTGGCACGAGCGGGTGCTGTTGATCTCGTCGATCAGCGCCGCGAGCGTCGTGGACTTGCCCGACCCGGTGGGGCCGGTGACCAGTGCGAGGCCGCGGGGCTTCGTGGTCCAGTCGCGGATGGAGTGCGGGAGCTTCAGCTCCTCCATGCTGCGCAGGTCGGTGGGCACGACGCGGAACGCGGCACCCAGTGCGGCCCGCTGGTAGTAGGCGTTCACGCGGAACCGGGCGCGGCCCGGCACCTGGTACGAGAAGTCGATCTCGAGGTTGTTCTCCAGCCGCTGCCGCTGGTCGCTGGTGAGGATGCCGTACACCAGGTCGCGGGTGTCCTGCGGCGTCAGCGCCTGATTGCCCAGCGGCACGAGCTCGCCGTTGCGGCGCATCACCGGCGGCGCGCCGGCCGCCAGATGCAGGTCGCTGGCACCGCTCTTGATGACCGCCATGACCATGTCGGCGAAATCGAGCACTCGCACCTTCTCCTTGGGAACGCTTCTCGGGGATGGACTCACCGGGCGTCTCCTTGCGGTTATCGGCCCGGGGGATCGAGTTCTGTAGCGCGCCTCGCGCCGCCGCCGGCGGGACGATCAGCCGACCGCCCGGGCCAGCTCGTCGAGGCTTGTCTCGCCGCGCATCACGCGCATCAGGCCGTCCTCGCGCAGCGTGCGCATGCCCTCCGACATGGCCTGGCGGGTGATCTCATCGGGCCCGGCGCTCTGCACGATCATCGACTCGATGGCCGGCGAGACCACGAGCATCTCGTAGATGCCGATGCGCCCCTTGTAGCCGGAGCCCCCGCAGCGCGAGCACCCCACGCCCCGGTAGACCTGCATCTGCTCGGGCAGCGAGTCGGGCAGCCGGTCGTCGGCCACCATGTCGCGCATCACCTTCGTCGGAACCATGTGGGGCTGACGACAGTGCTCGCACAGCCGGCGGGCCAGGCGCTGGGCCAGGATGCCGCTGACGGCGCTGGCCGACAGGAACGGCTCGACGCCCATCTCTCCCAGGCGCGCCAACGCGCTGGCGGCGTCGTTCGTGTGCAGCGTCGCCAGCACGAGGTGGCCGGTGAGGGCCGACTCGACCGCGATCTTCGCGGTCTCGCGGTCGCGCACCTCGCCGATCATCACGACGTCGGGGTCACACCGCAGGATGCTGCGCAGGCCGGCCGCGAACGACATGCCCGCCTTGGCGTTCACCTGAACCTGGTTCACCCCGTGCATGCGGTACTCGACCGGGTCCTCGACCGTGATGATGTTGCGGTCGATGCTGTTGATCTGGTTCAGCGTGCCGTAGAGCGTGGTGGACTTGCCCGAGCCCGTGGGGCCCGTGACGAGCACCGCCCCGTACGGTCGCGTGTAGCAGGACTCGAACCGCTTGAGCGTGTCGGACGCGAAGCCCAGCTCGCCCAGGTCGCGCACCACGTTGTTGCGATCGAGCACGCGGATGACGATCTTCTCGCCGTGCACGGTGGGCAGGGTGGCCACGCGCAGGTCGAGGTGACGCCCGCCGACCGTCAAGCCCACGCGGCCGTCCTGCGGCACGCGGCGCTCGGAGATGTCGAGGTCGCTCATGATCTTGATGCGGCTCGAGACCCCGTTGGCGAAGCGCAGCGGCACCTGGGTGATGCTGCGCAGCACGCCGTCGATGCGGAAGCGCACCAGCACCTCGCGCGCCTGCGGCTCAAAGTGGATGTCGCTGGCCCCGTCGTGCACGCCGCGCGCGATGATCGAGTTCACCAGCCGCACCACGGGCGCGTCGTCGGCGTTCTCGGTGATGTCCGACAGGTGCCGGTCCCGCCCGTCCTCGGGGATGTCGCTCTCGTCGACGACCTGGGCCACCAC
>JAGQUM010000078.1:4924-5195 GCA_020438485.1 Thermoleophilia bacterium
GATGGGCCGGTCGAACACGATGCGCAGGTCGTCCAGGGCGAACACGTTCTGGGGGTCGACCATCGCGACGGCCACGTGGCCGTCCGGGTCGAGCCGCACCGGTACTGCCTGGTACTTGCGCGCCGTGCGCTCGTCCACCAGCTCCAGCGCGGCGGGCTCGATCTGCGTGGCGGGATCGTGCACACCGATGCCCATGCGCACGGCGTTCGCGTGGGCGAGCTGTTCCTTGGTGATGACCCCGCGGGCCACGAGCACCTCGCCCAGGCGGGTG
>JAGQUM010000079.1 GCA_020438485.1 Thermoleophilia bacterium
CGGGGGGCCCCACCAGCGAGCAGCCCCCGGCCATCCCACCGCCCCGAGAGGCGGCCGCGGACCCGCGGCCGGACGAGAGGCGCGCCCGCGCTGCCGCCCCCGTCCCCGCCCGCGCCGCGGGGGGGCGCAACGGCGGGGGTGGAGGGGGAGGCGACCGCTCCTCGTCGCGGGGCGCCCGCCGCGGCGTGCCGCCGCGGGGGTCGCGGCCCGGCCACGGGCACGGCGCCGTCTGGATCCTTGTGCTCGTCGCCGCCGTCGCAGGGCTCGGATGGTTCGGCACCCGGGCCATGCGCGATGACGGCGGCGGCGACGCGTCCGGCGGCGGGCCGGTCGCCACCACGGCGTCGCCGGTCATCGGCAGGGTCACGTTCCCCGAAGGGCTCCGCCGCGAGGACATCGCCCGGATCATCGGGGACAAGACGGACGTGTCCCCCAAGGAGTACCTGGACCTGACCGCCGCGGGTCCCGAGGGCCAGCGCCTGAGCGGGGCGCCGGGGCCCCGGTCCCTGGAGGGCTTCCTTTTCCCGGCGACGTACGACCTCACCAAGGGGATGACCGCCAGGCAACTGGTCGACGCCCAGCTCAAGGCGTACTCCGACAACGTCGCCGGCATCGACTACTCGTACGCGCGCTCCAAGAAACTCACCCGGTACGACGTGCTGATCATCGCATCGCTCATCGAGCGCGAGGTGCAGGTTCCGGCCGAGCGGCAACTGGTGGCGGGCGTCATCTACAACCGCCTGCGCAGCGGCATGCGCCTCGACATCGACGCCACGGTCCAGTACGCCGTGGGATCGTGGAAGAGCGAGCTGACCCAGTCCGACCTGGAGGACGACTCCCCGTACAACACCCGCAGGTTCAAGGGCCTGCCGCCCGGTCCCATCTGCAACCCGGGCCTCGACAGCATCAACGCGGCAGGTCACCCCAAGGGCGACTACCTGTTCTACGTGGCCCGCAACGACGGCACCGGGCGCCACTACTTCGCCCGCACCGATGCCGAGTTCCAGGTGTTCATCGCCAGGAGCCGGGCCAACGCGGGCGGGTAGCGTGGCCATGCCGGCGATCGGCGGCGCCACCCGCGTCGCGGGCATCATCGGGTGGCCCGTGGCGCACTCGCTGTCGCCCGCCATGCACAACGCGGCGTTCGGTGCGCTGGGCCTCGACTGGGTGTACGTGGCGTTCCCGGTGGAGCCGGGCCGGGTGGGGGAGGCCCTTGACGGGCTCGCCGCCGCGGGGGTGGCGGGCCTCAACGTGACGATCCCCCACAAGCATGAGGTGATCGCCGCGTGCTCGGCGGTGTCGCCCGCGGTGGAGGCGATCGGTGCGGCCAACACCCTGGTTGCCGACGGCGAGGGTGGCTGGACGGCGGACAACACCGACGCTCCCGGGTTCCTGAGGGCGCTGGACGAGTCCGCGCCGCTCGACGTGGAGGGTCGCACAGCGCTGCTGCTGGGAGCCGGCGGGGCGGCCAGGGCGGTGGCGTTCGCGCTGCGAGCCCGCGGCGCCCGCATCGCCTGCGCCAACCGCACCGCCGCGCGCGCCGCGGAGATCGGTGAGCCGGTGCCGTGGAACCCCGAGGCGGTCGCCGAGGCCGCCTTCGACGCCCCGCTGGTGGTGAACTGCACCAGCCTTGGCCTTCACGGCGACCTCCCTCCCGAGCTTCCCGTGGACTGCCTCGGCCCCGCGCACGTGGTGGCCGACGTGGTCTACTCGCCCACCGGCACCGCCTGGCTGGCCGCCGTCGCGGCCCGCGGGGCCCGCACCGTCGACGGGCGGGGGATGCTGCTGCACCAGGGGGCCGCCGCATTCGCGCGGTGGACGGGCGTGGAGCCCCCGGTGGACGTTATGCGGGTTGCCCTCTCCGGGGGCGGCTGACCGCCCCCGGCGTCAGCCCGCCACGGCGAGCTGCCACGACACGCCGAAGCGGTCCTCGCACCAGCCGAAGTACGGGTTGAACCCGTGGTCGCCCACGGGCATGTACACACGGCCGCCGTCGGACAGGGCGGCGAAGAGGACGTCGACCTCGGCCGGCGTGTCGCACACCAGGTACATGGAGACGGCGGGGGAGAGGTCCCACGCGTGGATGGGCGGGCTGTCGGCCGCCTGGAAAGGGCGGCCCGCGAGCGTGAAGCGCACGAGCTCGGCGCCGTCACCCACGGGGACGCGCCCGTCCACCGACGAGCCGGGGACCGTGGTGGCGTAGAACGCGGCCGCGTCGGCGGCACGGTGACGCTGGAACGTGATGTGGACGCGGAGATCGGGCACGCGGGTCCTTTCGGCGGCGTGGAACGCGGAGGGGTGCTCGGGCGGGGTAATCCCCCGGGGCCCGGGCGCCGACAGATAAGTACCCCCCGAGAAAGTGCCCATGCCCGACGCTCCCCCCCAGACCCGTCCGACGATGCCCCCGCCCGCCCCCGCCCCC
>JAGQUM010000037.1 GCA_020438485.1 Thermoleophilia bacterium
TTGCCCTCGTCGCCCCACTGGGCGCCCACCACCACTGTTGCCGGCATAGGCCTACGACTCTCTCTGGACGTTGTTTCCGAACTTGGCGTACTTGCTCATGAACGTCAGGCGCGCCCGGCCCGTGGGGCCGTTGCGGTTCTTGGCCAGGTTGATCTCCGCGATGCCCTTCTCCTCCTGCGGGCAGTCCGGGTTATAGTACTCCTCCCGGTAAATCATCATCACCATGTCCGCATCCTGCTCGATGGCCCCCGACTCGCGCAGGTCGGACAGCATGGGGCGCTTGTCGGGACGCGAATCCGGGGTGCGGTTGAGCTGCGAGAGCACCAGCACCGGCACGCCCAGGTCGCGGCCGAGCATCTTGAGGCCGCGCGATATGGTCGAGAGTTCCTGGACGCGGTTCTCGTCACGGCGGCCGCTGCGTGACTCCATCAGCTGGATGTAGTCCACGACGATCATGGAGAGACCCTCGCGGCTCTTGAGCCGCCGTGCCTTCGTGCGCATCTCGCCCAGGGTCATGCCCTCGGAGTCGTCCACGTAAAGCCGGCACTTGGCCAGCGCGTCGGCGGCCCGGGTGATGCGGGGCCAGTCCTCCGGCGCCAGGCGACCGGTGCGCAGGCGCTGCACGTCCATCATCGCCGCGCTGGCCAGGATGCGCTGCAGCACCTCGTCGTCGCTCATCTCCAGGCTGAATACCGCCACCGTGCCGTCGTCCTGAAGCGCCACGTGCTCGGCGATGCCCAGCGCGAAGGCCGTCTTGCCCATGCTGGGCCGGGCGGCGATCACCACGAGGTTGCCCGGCCGCAGGCCGCCGGTGAGCTTGTCGAGGTCCACGAAGCCGGTGGCGAGGCCCGTGATCTCCGAGCCGCTCTGGGTCGCGGCGGTGAGACGCTCCATGCTGGCGATCACCAGGTCGTGGGCGCTCTTGAGGTCGCCGCGCGTGCGCTTCTGAGATAGCGCGAACACCTGGTCCTCGGCCGTCTGCACCATCTCCGCGGCCTCGCCCTCGCGCTGCTGCACCATCGTCTGGATGCGCTGGGTCATGTCCAACAGCTGGCGCTGCGTCGACGCGTCGCTGACGATCTGGGCGTACTGCTTGTAGCTGGCGCCGATGAACGGCCGCTCCATCAGGTCCAGCACGCCGTTGCGCCCGCCCGCCGTCTCCAGGTCGCCGTTCTTCTGCAGCTGCTCAACGACCAGGAGGGGCTCCATGGAGCCCCCCACCATGAACAGGTCGTTGATGGCGTCGAAGACGCGACGGTGCCCCTCGTTGTAGAAGTCCTCGGACTTCAGCAGCGACAGGGCGTCGGCCACGTTCACGGGCGAGTCCATCATGGCGGCCAGAAGCATCGCCTCGGCCTCGAGGTTGTTCGGTGGAGACGGTGTGTGGGCCACGGTGAAGGCGCCTCCCCGGCGCCGGGCCACCCCTGTGCGGCGGGGCTAGTCGAGCAGCGGGCTGACGATCGTCTTGACCTCGGCGTTGAGGCCAGGCGCCAGCTCGACCGGAACCGTGTACGTTCCCACCGCGCGGATGGCGGGCTCGACCATCACCTTGTGGCGGTCCACCTTGATCTTGCGGGCCTCGAAGATCGCGTCGGCCACGTCGCCGGCCGTGATCGACCCGAACAGGCGGCCGTCGTCACCGGCCTTCGCCTTCAGCGTGAGGATGGTGCGGTTCAGCAGGTCGACCTGCTCGGCCGCCTGCTCGCGGAGCCTCTCCTCCTGCACCTTGCGTCGCTCCTCGCGCCGCAGGACCTCGGCGACGCGCCCCGCCGTGGCCTCCTCGGCCAGGCCGCGCGGCTGGAGGTAGTTGCGCATGTAGCCGCGCGCGACCGAGACCACCGTCCCGGCGTCGCCCAGCCCGTCCACGTCCTTGAGAAGAATCGCCTGCATCTGGTCGGCCCTCGGCCCTTTCGTTCTAGAACGGAATGTCGTCGTCGTCGGCGGGCGCCCGCATGTCGGACGTGTCGACCGCCAGGTCGGGCGGGCGCTGCTGGCCGTGCGGCGCGGGCGGCGCGCTCCAGCCCTGGCCACCGCCGGACGAGTAGCCGCCCCCGCCGCCCTCGTCTCCGCGACTGTCAAGGAAGAAGATGTCGTTGGCCACCACCTCGACGGCCTGCCGCTTGTTGCCGTCCTGCCCATCCCACTCGCGCCACTGCAGGCGGCCGTCGACGCCGATGCGGCGGCCCTTTGCCAGGTACTGCGACGCGGTCTCGGCCTGGCGGCCGAACACCGTGACGTCGAAGTAGTTGGGCTTGTCGGTCCAGTTGCCGCCCTCGTCGCGTCCCCGGCTGGTGACGGCCAGGCGGATGCTGCAGATGGCGTTGCCGCCGGACGTGTGGCGCAACTCAGGGTCGCGGGTGAGGCGCCCGACGAGCGTCACCCTGTTGAGATCGGCCGGCATGGCGCGCTAGACCCGGGCCCGGCGCGGACCGCGGGGACCGCCGCGCCCGCGCTCGCCACCACGACTGGGGCGCTCGCCCTCGGGGCGGTCGTCGTTGGGCAGCGGTGCGCCCGTCGCCTTGGCCCGCTCGGCCTCGACGCGACTGTGCCGGATGACCTGGTGGCGGATCACCACGTCCTTGTTGATGCCCATGATGCGCTCGGCCTCGGCCACCGGCGCGACCTCCGCGGAGCACGTGAGGACGACGTAGCGACCGTCGGCCTTCTTGTCCATGGCGTACGCCAGCTTGCGGCGCCCCCAGTCATCGACATGGTCGATGGTGCCGCCCCCCTCGCGGAGGATGCCCTGCACCCGCTCCAGCATCTCCTGCTGGCGCTCCTCGTCCGCGTCGGGGTTCAGGATGATCATGATCTCGTAGGGAGTGATGCCCGGCCTCCAGCGGTTCCTGAAAAAGTTGGTCGCGTCGCCCCGGTTTCCCGGTCCGGCAAGCGCGACACTATACCAGCGTGTGTGCCCAGGGGCACGCGCGTCGTGACGGCAGTGTGCCGGCGACGGCGGTGCGGGCGTACCCGCGGCGCCCACGATCGTCCGTGCGCGCGTCTATCGTTCGGCGCATGGGACTGGGCCTCAGGTGGAGCACGTCGGCGCTCGTGGGCGTCGCCGCCGGCGCGGGCGCAGCGCTGGCCCGGGCGCGCCGCCCCCGGCGCGCGGCGATGCCGCCCCGCACCTCTGTCGGGGTCGACGGGCTGGGGGAGTTCCCGGCCGACGACGTCGATCCGACCGCTTCCGCGCCCGCCCGCGTGCCCGAGCTGTCCGCTCCCCCCGGGGCCCCCGACCCCGGCGGCGACGAGGCGTCCGCCGCCGCCGGCGACGCCATCCGGGCCCTCGACGAGGCGCGCGCCCGCCTGCGCCGCAGAGCCGACGAGCTTGCGCGCGAGATGGGGATGCAGGACGGCTGACACTCGGCTCCTGGCCCTGGGTGCGCTGGCCGCGGCGCTCGCCGGGTCCGCGACGGCCACGGCCGCGCCCGCCGGCGTGCACTTCGCCGTGAAGGGTGACTGGGGCGCGGGCACGAACGCGCAGGCCGCCGTCACGCGGCGCATGTGTGCCGTCAACCGTCGCGCGCCGTTCGCGTTCGTGCTCACGACGGGCGACAACTTCTACTCGCCGGACGGGGTTGCGACACCGGGCAACTTCTCGACGCCCGAGGCCTGCCTGCTGCGCGCGGGGGTGCGCTGGCGGGCCGCATGGGGCAACCACGACCTGGGCGGTGACGGCACCGCCACCGCGCTGGCCTCCCCCGCGCGTCGCTACCGCTTCGCCCAGGAGCCGCTGCTCGTCGTGGTGCTCGACGGCAACAACCCCGCGGACCCCGCGCAGCGGCGGTTCCTCGAGAACTCCCTGCGCGCGTCGCGCCGGCCCGTCCGGATCGTGGTGTTCCACCAGCCCGCGTTCACGGCCGGGCTGCACGCCCCCGGGGAGCAGCAGCAGCTTCGTTGGGTCCCGCTGCTGCGCCGCTACCGGGTGTCGCTGGTGCTGCAGGGCCACAACCACGCGTACGAGCGCATCGTCCGCGACGGCGTGACGTACATCACGACGGGCGGCGGCGGAGCGGACCTCTACCCCTGCGTGCGACCCACGCGGGGGCTGCGGCGGTGCGTGATGACCCACCACTTCCTCGACGTCGTGGCCGTCCCCGGCGGCCTGAGGGTCCGGGCGATCGCCGCGGACGGCACCACCATCGAGCGGTTGCGCCTGCCCGCCCGCCCGGTGACGTCCTAGGCGTCGCGATCACGCACGTTGGGGGCGGTGGCCCGGCGCCGGGTGGGGTTTCCAGGCGGGGACGCCGTCGGCGCCTCGCGTGCACCGGGGGGTTTACCGGCACATGGGTCACGCCGGGCCTGCCCAGGTTGGCCGACGGCCATCCCGTTGGTCATCCGCCGCCGGTCGCGTCGAGGCCCGACGGTCGCTGGCGGCCCGTTTTCCGATCGTGAATCCCCAGCCGCCTCCGAACGGGAGATGGCACGCCTGGAGCGAGAGCTGCGCGAGCGCTGAAGGGCCGGCCGACCGGCGCATCGGCCGATTCGTCGCAGCCCTCAGTTCCGGCGACTCGTTCGCCGATGCAGAGGTGCTTGCAGGCGACCGCGAGAGGGAAACGATGAACAACCCGAGCCTTGTGCCGACGCCGGCCGGACGGAGGGTGACGTCATGGGCCTGATCCGCACAGGTGGGGGAGACGGAGGGCTCCTGGGGGCTCTCGCCGCCATCCGCGACGGCGACCTCACCCGCCGCATCACGCCATCGGGGGCGGTGACCAACGCCGCCGCGGCCGCTTTCAACGCGGCGCTCGACCGGATCGACCACGTATTGGGCAGGGCGTCCGGCGACGTGGAGTCACTGGGTCGCTCGGCGCGGGAGATGGTGGACGCCAGCGGCCAGGCGCGCGTGTCGGTCGACGAGATCGCCACCGGCATCGAGCAGGTCGCCACCGGCGCGTCGGATCAGGCCGAGTCGGCCGAGCGGGTCGCCGCCAACGTGGAACAGATTCAGCAGGGATTGGCGGGCGTCTCCCACGAGGGGCAGGGCGCCGTGGAAGGGATGTCGCGCGCCGACGAGGCCGCCCGCGACGGCGCCGCGTTGCTCACCTCCGCCGGGCAGGCGATGGACGAGATCACCCGCGCGGTGCGATCCTCCACGGAGGTGGTGACACGGCTCGGCGAACGCGCCGAGCAGATCGACGCGATCGTCGAGACGATCCGGCGGATCGCCGACCAGACCAACCTGCTGGCGCTCAACGCCGCCATCGAGGCGGCCCGCGCGGGCGAGCAGGGACGTGGCTTCGCGGTCGTCGCCGACGAGGTGCGTGACCTGGCGGGCGACACCGGTGAGCAGGTCGGCTCGATCTCGTCCATCGTGGCGGAGATCCAGGCCGAGGCGCGTGACGCGATCGCCGCGGCCGAGGCCGGTATGGCGGCGGTGGACGCGGGATCGCAGCGCATGAACTCGGTGGCCGAGGCCTTCGAGACCATCCGCACCCGCTCGAGCGAGGCGTCGGAGCGCGTGCGCGGGGTCGCATCGTCCGCGGCCGCGCTGGGGACGATGGCGCAGGAGGCTCGCGACGACACCGCCGCGGTCGCCGCCGTGGCACAGCAGAGCGCGGCGGCCGCGCAGGAGGTCGCCGCGTCGACCCACGAGGCATCGCGCAGCGTGTCGCTGCTGGAGGGTGCCGCGTCGATGGTGTCGGCCACCGCCGGCCAGCTCGGAACCCTGATGGGCGACGTCACGGTGAGCCCCACCGGGCACGCCGAAATCGGTGCCGATGCCGAGCTCGCCAGCGTCGCCGATGCCGCGCTGGCGGCTCACGCCGCGTGGAGGGGCCGCCTGCAGGCGGCCATCGAAACCGGATCGAGCGACGCGGACCCCGCAACGGTGGCCCTCGACAACGTCTGTCCGTTCGGTGGATGGCTCTACGGGGCAGGCGCGCAGCACTCGAGCGACGATCGCTACGAGGAGGTGCGTGCGTTGCACGCGCGGTTCCACGAGGTGGCCGGCACGGTGCTGGGCCTGGCCCTGGCAGGCCGTGCCGACGACGCGCGCCAGGCGATCGCGGTCGGCAGCGAGTTCCACACGGTGTCGGCAACGCTGTCCGGGACCCTCAGCGAATGGGCCAGGCAGGCGTAGGCCGCCGCCGCCGTGAGTGGCCCCGCGGCCACTCACGGCGTTCGCCGAGACGGGCTCATGACGCGCGGACCGCTATCCGCACGTCGAAGGAGCCCCGATGGGCAGCACCGCCACCTGCTGGGCGAAGACCGTATCCATACCCGCTCGCACAGCATCGCCGCCGGTCTTCCGAGCCCCATGCCGCCCCCGCCGGGACCCGACGGTACCCCCGGCATGCCGACCTTCCGTCCTCCCGACGGAGCAGATCGGCCAGGAGGTGAGCGAGGACCGCTGGGCCGGGGTGCCCGACCGGTGCGTCCGCGCGGTCGTTGCTGATGGGGATCGACGGGACAGCCGCTCCTCCAGGTGACCGGTTCGGCCGAGGCGGCCCGGACGGCGTAGTCGGGTGCCCGCGTCGGTTCGGGCCTTCAGGTCTGGCGGGGATGGATCGCCCGACGGGTCGGGTGATCCCGCCTGCGCGTACGCGTCCCGCCCGGCGGGCTGGTGCCTGGCGATGTCAAGGAACCCGGCCGGGCGCCCGATGGCGCCGAGGCCCGCCTCCGCGAGCGCGTCCCGACCGCGATCTCCGGGCAGACGCCCGGCCGCACCGGCCGCACCCCGCCCTGCTCACCCCGGGCGCGGCCGGACAACCCCACCCGCACCGCGGCCCCCGGCGACCGCGGCCACCCCCACGACTACCGCCGCCGCCATCCGGCCATCGGCACCCCACCCATGCGTTGCGCCGGCGACCCGCCGGGTCACCACACCTCGCGGCGGACCCGGGCGGCGTCAGGGGCCGCCCGCGGCGCGGGGCGGTGCTCCCCCGCGTGGCGGGCGCCGCGCCCGGCCACCGCGGCGGCCCACGCGGTGGCCACGCGCACGGTGAGCTGGCTCATTGCGCCGACCAGCTCGTGGCGCGCGCCCTCGTCGAGCGTGGTCAGGGCGCGGTCGAGCGCGCGCTCCAGCGCCAGGCTGCCGCCGAGCGTCACGTCCGCCGAGCTTCCGGCAAGCCCGTGCCCGCGCCCGTACACCTCTGCGCGTTCGAGCGCGTCGGCCAGGTTGCCCGACTCGAACGCGTCGGCCAGCGCATCCATCCACGCGCGCACCACGGCGCGGCGATCCGCGGGCGGCAGGCGGCGGAACGCCACCTCGGCGGTGCCCTCCACGAGCGACTCGACCTCCTCGGCCACGCGTGTCGCGCGCTCGCGGACGACGGCCGCGAGGGCCGGCGAGCGGGTGACGCGGGCCGTGACGCGCCGCGCCGGCCGCGTCGGACGGGAGGGTTGCTGGGCCAGCCATTGGCGCAGGGCCTCGGGGTCGAACCGCCGGTGGCCGCCCGCCGTGCGGACGTGGGGGATGCGGTCCTCGCTGGCCCACAGGCGGAGCGTGCTGGGGCTGACCCCGAGCGCGCGGGCGGCGCCGGACACCGAGAGCCACGGGCCGTCCGCCCGGCGCGGGCTCATCGTTCGTCGACCTTCAGGCGGGCCCGGACGCCTTCCGCGTATCCGGAGGCGATGCGGATGGCCATCCGGTCCATGGCTCGCTCGATGGTGCGCCGCTGGTCCGGCTGGCCGTCCAGGTGCGGCACGGCCGCCCTGTCGAGCGCACGGCGCAGGGCGAGGGCCTCCGTGATGGGCCCGTCGCCGGCCTGGCCGCCGGCCCCGTGACGGAAGCCCTCCCACTCGGCGTCGCGCAGGAACCCCGAGAGATCGCCGGACTCCACCCCGCCGGCCAGCGCGTCGACCGCGTCCAGCGCGCGCGTCCTCCGGCCGGCGGCGCTGCGCGCCGTGACGGCGCGGCTGCGGGCGAGCTCCTCCTCGAACACCGCGGCGATCGCGCCGCGGGAGCGCCGCACGAGCGCCGCGACCTCCGGCATGGCGGGCACGCGGGTCGGGACGAGCTCGGTTCCGCGCGACGACCCGGACGGCGGCCCGGCTCCCCGGTCCTTCAACCACTTCACCAGCGTCTCGCGCTCGAACCGGCGGTGGCCGCCGGGGGTGCGCACGTGGGGAACCCGGCCGGCGGCGGCCCAGGCGCGCAAGGACGAGGAACTGACTCCGAGCATGCGCGCGGCGGCCGATACCGACAGCATCTCGCGGTCATCCACCGACGTCTCCACGTGCGTGCCCTTGGCCATTTCGCGCACCTCCCCGAACGCCCGCCGGGTCTCGTGACAACGGTGTCTAACCGTTACAATCTGTCTCTGTCACCGTTTCTTGCACGACCGGCGCTTTCGCGCAACCGGAATCGCGCACGAAGTACGCCAAAAGTCGGCGGATCCGGGGCCGAACATAATGGTCCTGCCTGAAACCTATGAAATCCGACCACCGAACGCGCGGCGGCTATCCCTTTTCGGTTATCCCGCCGTGGCGTCCGGGTCCGGGGCGCCGGTGCGGCGCTCAGCGGCGAGGCGGGCCTCGTGCGCGCGGCGCATGGCGTGCTCGCGTCGCGTGATCACGAAGGCCACGACGACCATCACCCCGCCGGCGACCACGAACGCCACCCACGTCTGCTCGGCGAACGCCTTGCCGGCGAAGTAGCCGAGCAGGGCCGCCTGCGTCGACCACAGGACCGCGCCGATGGACTCGTACATGAGGAAGCGCGGGTACGTGAGGTGTCCGGAGCCGCACGCCATGTTGACCGCGATGCGCAGGCCGGGAAGGAACCGGCCCCCGATGACCAGGGGGCGCGCGTTGCGCTCCACCATCGCGTCGGCCTGCGCGTAGCGCTTCGCGCCGACCATTCGGGTGAGGAAACGCTGGATGGGCCCGGCGCCCCATCGCCCGATCCAGAACGCCAGGGAATCGCCCAGCATCGCCCCCAGGGCCCCGGCCGCGATGACCAGCAGGAGGTGCCCCTTGCCGTGCGCGGCCAGCACGGCGGCCCCCACGATGGCCGTCTCGCCCGGGAGGATCGGCAGCACCCCGTCGCCCGCAACGACCGCGAGGACGCCGAAGAACCCCCACTTCGCCACCACGTCGCCCAGGTCGTGGGCCTTCGCCATCAGGTCGGAGATGACGAGCAGGGACAGCGGGTTCATCGGTCTCCGGCGAACGGGAACGGCGTCGGGACACCATACCGGCGGTTCAACCGTGCCGGATCACGGCCGATTGACGTTTCACACATGTCCGCCACACGGAATACCCCTACCCTTCGCGTGATGACCGCCCGCTCGCGCCGCGCCGCCCTCGCCGTGTCCCTCTGCGCCCTCGCGCTCGCCGCGCCGCCCGCGCTGGGCCAGGCGACGGCACCCGCGTACGGCCCCGAGGTGCCCACCGCGTCGCGCACGTGGGTCGGCCGGCTGGTGGCCAGCGTCGTGGTGCGCAGCCAGCCGCGGGACGGCGCCCCCCGCGTGATGACCGTCGGCCCCATCGCCCCCCTCGGTAAGGGCATCACGACGCTGTCGATCATCGACCGGCGACGTGACGTCACGGGCAGGATGTGGGCGAAGGTGCTGTTGCCGCGCCGCCCGAACGGCTCGGCCGGGTGGCTCCCCGCCGACCAGATGCGGCTTCTCGCGACGCCCATCCGGGTGCGCATCGACCTCAGCGAACGGCGCTTGTACGTGTTCCGGGCGGGCCGGCTGCTGCGGCGTTACCCCGTGGCGGTGGGCGCGCTCGACACCCCCACCCCCACCGGGCGTTTCGCGGTGGCGGAGATGATCCGCACGAACCACCCCGGCGCGTTCCTCGGGCCGCTGGTGTTCCCGCTCACCGGCTTCTCGCGCGTGCTGAACGAGTACGCGGGCGGCAACGGCCGCGTGGCCATCCACGGCACATCCCTGCCGGAGCTCATCGGCACCCGGGCCAGCCACGGATGCATCCGCATGCGCAACGCCGACGTGGTGGCGCTGTCGCGGCTGCTGCGTCCCGGCGCTCCGGTCCGGATCGTGCCCTGACCCAGGTGGGCCCGCTGGTACAGTCCGGCCGATGAGCAGGATCGCCCAGGCCGCGATGTCGATCCTGGCGGCGGGACCCGTCGCCGCCTCCGACATCGGTCGCCTGCTGGCGCGCCAAGGCGTCACGAAGGCCCGGGACCCGGGCGCCGCCGTGCGCCGTGCCCTGCGCGACGACTCCCGCGTGCTGCACCTGCACGACGGCCGGCTGGCTCGCGTGGACCAGGCCTTGTCGGGCATCGCGCTCACGACGCGCGTGACGCGCGAGGCCCGCGAACGCGGCGTCCTCCACCTGGACGGCGACCTGGCCCCGCTTGGGCCTCTGGGCCTCGACGCGGTGGACCTCCCCGACCGCGCGGCCGCGGGGGACCTGGTGGTGGTGAGGGTGGAGGACGGCGCCAGCGCCCGCGTGAGCGTGGCCGTGATGGGGGCGGGCGCCGGCGCGCGCGCCGCGGACGAGGCCGAGCTCGCCGAGGCGGTCGCCGCGCGCCTGGCGCGCACGAACGCGGGCCTCGCCGCCGCGACCTCCATCGCCCGGCTCGCACCCCTGTTCGTGGCGGTGTCGGCCGCCCGTCCCGACGCGTTCCGCGTGCCGGGGCGGCCGCTGACGGAGGCGCTGCGCGAGGCGGGGTGGGAGGTCCACCTGGGCTGGGTCGGTGGCCGCGGAACCGCATGGGCATCGGTGACCGAGGAGGAGGTCGCCGCCCTGGAGGCCGACGTCGCGCAGCTGCTGGCCGCCGAACGGGCGCTGGATGCGGCCCGCGCGCAGGATCGTGTGGTGACGCTGGTGCGCCGGCACCTGCCGGAGCGCGCGCCCGAGGCTCGTCGCCGCCTGGCGAGGGTTCTGGCGCGCGCGGGCAGGCACGAACACGGGCTGGCCGTTCTGACCGCCGCCATGCGGTTCCGCGACCCCGAGGACTCATACGAGGCGGCGCTTCTGGCCGTCCGCTCGGGTGACGCGGTGCGCGCCCGGCGCTGGGTCAACGAGGGGCTCGCCCTCGCGCCCGAGGAGGGCGAGCTGGCCGCGTGCCTCGAGGACCTGGCGTCCGACCTCGACGCGCAGGCGGCGTTGGTCGCGGCGCGCGAGTCGCTGCACCTGCCGGGCGCCCGCCACGACCTCGTGATGCGTTACGCGCGGGCGATCGTGGCGCCGCGGCGTTCGTACCTCGTGGAGGCGCTCGTCGACGAGGCGTTCGCCGAGCTCGAGTACCGCGACGCCGCGCGCCTGATGGAGGCCATGGCGGGGGCTGGCGACGCGGGCGTCGACGCATGCCACGCGTGCGCGGCCGTGCTGCCCGAGGCGCTCGCCACGGTGGCGAGAAGCGTGGTGGAGGGCACCGCCCCGCGGCGCGCCTGGGTGGAGGGTCTCGTGGATGCGATGCCCGTCCGCGCGTGGGCCACCCATCGCGACGCGGCGCCCGACCAGCAGCAGTTGCTGATCGTCGTGGGCAAGGAACTGCGCCGCTGCTCGGGTCTCGTGGTGCTGCGGGACTTCCTCAGTATGGGCGGCGCCGTGAAGGACGCGTTCTTTCTGCCCGACTTGGTCGAGGCGAGGCTGGCGCGCGAGGTGTTCGCGCCCATGGCCGAGCTGGGCGTCCCCAGCCACCCCACGTCGCTGCGCGGGGCCGTGGCGGCCCTCCGGGACGGGCTGGAGCTCACGGATGAGCGCGGGTGGGAGATGCCGTCGAGCGCCCGCCAGAACGTGCGCGAGCGCATCGACCGCTGGGTGCTGGGGAGGCTGCCCGCCTGAGGGGGCGCGCCGCGCTACGCCGCGCGGCGGAGGGGGATGACGTCCGCGTCGCTCTCGGGGCGGGCGACCGCCGCGGGGGCCGTCCGGGGGCGTCGCGCCAGGGCGAGCCGCGGCAGCGGAAGGGCGCCGAGGGCCAGGGCGGCGGTGCCTCCGACGGCGATCCACACGCCCTCCCACACCCGGAGCCTCAACGCGACGAGGCCCAGGGCCACCAGCGCCCCGCCGCCCATCAGCAACAGGGCCGTCGCGCCGTCGCGGCTATCCCGGTCCGCCATCAGCGCCCGGCAGTTGACGCCGATCACGCCGAGTGCGGCGATCACTCCCAGGGACGCAACGATCTCCAGCACGGGGTACTCCTCGCGTCGTCGCCGCGCTCGGGTCGCGCGGCGTGCACGGCCGGAGTTCGCCCGGGCCACGACCGCACCTGCCCGCCCGCGGCAAGGCGCAATGCGCGTTTCCTGTGCGATAATCCGCACATGTCTGATGAGCTTTCGCCCACGCTGCTCGAGTCGCTCGGCGTTCTCGATCCGCAGCTGGCCACCGAGTTGAAGGATGCGCTTGTCCCCGTGGCCGCCGAGATCGGAGACCGCGAGGAGGCCGTGCTCCAGCGGCTGGCCAACGGCATCGCCACCGGCGCGAAGCCCGCGGAGCTCAACGCGTTCGTACGGCTGCTCCCGGTGACCGTCAGCCGGGCCGTTCAGCCCGTCATCGAGCCGGTGATCGCCGCCACCTGACCCGCCTGCGCCCCGCCTACGGGGCGGGCGCGTGGCGCAGTTCCTCGGGCAGGTCCTCCGGCAGCGGCGGTTCCGCGAGGTCCATCCCCTCGAGTGCCTCGGCGATGGCCTGCATCACGACGATGTTGCGCACCCACTTGCGGTCGGCGGGCACGATGAGCCACGGCGCGTCCGGCCGCGACGTGCGGCGGATGGCGTCCTCGTAGGCCTCCGCGTACTCGTCCCACTGGGCGCGGCGCGCGTAATCGTCGGGGTTGTGCTTCCAGCGCTTGATCGGGTTGTGCACCCTCTCGCGCAGCCGCTCGAGCTGCTCGTCGGGCGACACGTGCAGCATGAACTTGACGATCGTGGTGCCGTTGTCGGTGAGGAACTGCTCGAAGCGGTTGATCTGCTCGAAACGCGGTTCCCACACGTCGCGGGGCACCAGCTCGTCCACCCGCACCACGAGCACGTCCTCGT
Organism: Thermoleophilia bacterium; assembly: GCA_020438485.1. Taxonomy (GTDB): domain Bacteria; phylum Actinomycetota; class Thermoleophilia; order Miltoncostaeales; family Miltoncostaeaceae; genus JAGQUM01. The sequence continues at coordinate 12,900 of JAGQUM010000037.1, forward strand.
AGTGGGAGCGGTTGAACAGCGACATGCGCCCCTTCTCGGGCGTCTCCTGGTGGACGCGCCACAGGTAGTCGTGCGCGAGCTCGGGCTTCGTCGGCGTGCTGAACCCGCGCAGGTGGATCAGCATGGGCTGCATCGCGTGGCCCAGCGCCTTGATGACGCCGTCCTTGCCCGCGGCGTCGACCCCCTGGAACACGGCCAGCAGCGATCGGCGCGACGCCGCCAACAGGCCCTGCTGGCGCTCGAGCCGCTCGGTGAGATCGGCGAGGATGTCCGCCTCGTCGTCGCGGTCCAGCCCGAGGTCGTCGCCGGGATCGCGCCGGTCCAGCCGCGGCCGGCGTCCCTTGCCCACCCGCAGGGGTGCCAGATCGACGTGCGTCTTCGGCATCGGGGGCCTTTCCTCGGAAACGGTCCCACACCCTAGCCGCGGCGACCCGCGCGACGCACTCCCGCGTCGGTAACCTGTGCCCATGTTCGCTTCCACGAGGGGCACGGTCGTCGCCGCCGGGGCGCTGGGCACCGCCGCGGTGCTGGCGGTGGGGTGCGGCTCGAGCGCCCCGTCCGTCACGTCCGCGGATACCGCCACCCCCACCACCGTCCCCACGGCGACGGCCCAGGCGACCGCCGCGTCGGGCGGCCTGCGCCTGCGCCGCGTCGCCGCGGGTCTCGCCGACGCCCTCTTCGTGACGTCCGCGCCGGGTCGCGCCGGGGAGCTGTACGTGGTGCAGCAGTCGGGGCGCATCCGCGTGGTGCGCGGCGGACGGGTGCTTCCCCGGCCGTTCCTCGACATCTCCCGCAGCATCTCCAGCGGAGGGGAGCGAGGCCTCCTGGGCCTCGCGTTCGACCCGGGTTTCGCCCGCAACCGGCGTTTCTACGTCCACTACACGGACCCCGCCGGCAACACCCGCGTGGCGCGCTATACGGCCCGCCCGACGCCCGCCGCGACGGCCGCGACCGGGCGCGTCATCCTGCGTCAGCAGCAGCCCTACCCCAACCACAACGGCGGCATGCTGGCGTTCGGGCCGGACGGGATGCTTTACGTGGGCCTGGGCGACGGCGGCAGCGCGGGGGACCCTGAGAACCGCGCGCAGGACCTCTCGACGCTGCTGGGCAAGATCCTGCGCATCGACGTCCGCGGCAACGGCGGCTACCGCGTTCCGCCCGACAACCCGTTCGCGCGCACGGCGGGAGCCCGGGGCGAGATCTGGCACTACGGACTGCGTAATCCCTGGCGGTTCTCGTTCGACCGCACCACGGGCGACCTCTGGATCGCCGACGTCGGCCAGAACGCCATCGAGGAGATCGACCGTGCGCCGGCCGGCAGGGGCGGGCTGAACTTCGGCTGGAACGCGTGGGAGGGCCGCAGCCGGTTCGACGGCGGCCCGCTGCGCCCCGGTAGCACCCCGACGCCGCCGGTGGCCCAGTACACGCACGCCAGCGGCGTGTCGGTGACCGGTGGCTACGTGTACCGCGGCACCGCCATCCCCGCGCTGCGCGGCCGCTACGTCTACGCCGACTACGGCTCGGGGCGCGTGTGGACGCTGCGCGCCGCGGCCCGGCCGGGGGCGCCGCGCGAGGAGACCCGGCGCCTCGGCGCCAGGCTGCAGGGCGTGACGTCGTTCGGTGAGGACGCCGCCGGCGGCGTGTACGTGATCGCCAACCAGAGCCTGTACCGCTTCACCCGCTGACCCCGGAGTGCCGTTGCCCGCGACGCCGACCCCCGCCCACGAGCCGCTGGAGCCCTCCGAGGGGTGGGGCGTCGTGCACCTGTTTCTGCGTGCCGAGCGCGGGGGCGACGCGTCCGGGATTCTCGACGCGATCGCCCGCTTCACGGCCGTGGACCCGCAGCAGGTCGTGGCGTTCTCGGTGCTGGGCGGCCGCGCCGACCTGGGCGTGATGGCCCTGGGGCCCGACGTGGATGCGCTGGACGCCTTCACGAAGGACGTGCTGGCGGGTCCCGTGGAGGTCGTCTACTCGTTCTTCTCGCTGACCGAGCTGTCCGAGTACACGGCCACCGAGGACGACGAGCGGGCCCGCCTGGAAGCGGAGGGAACGGCCGACGTCGACGCGGCGTTGGCGGAATGGCGCGACCGGATGGCGATCTATCGCCGCCACCGCCTTCACCCGCGCATGCCCGGCAAGCGCCTCATCTCGTTCTACCCGATGGCCAAGACCCGGACGCCGGGCGCCAACTGGTACGGCCTGCCGTTCGAGGAGCGCAAGCGGCTGATGCTGGGCCACGGGCGCGTGGGCCGCACGTACGCGGGACGGGTGTTGCAGCTCATCACGGGCTGCACGGGCCTGGACGACTGGGAGTGGGGGGTCACGCTGCTGGCCGACGACCCCGTGGCCCTCAAGGACATCGTGTACGAGATGCGGTTCGACCCCGTCAGCGCCGACTACGGCGTGTTCGGGTCGTTCTGGACGGGCTTGGTGATGGATCCGGCCGACGCGGCCCGCCGCGCCGGCCTCGACGCGGGGGCGGCGGCATGAGGGGGCTCACGTTCCACGGCAACGGCGACGTGCGCGTGGAGGAGGTTCCCGACGCGTCAATCGAGCAGCCCACGGACGCGGTGGTGCGCGTCACGATGGCGGCGATCTGCGGGTCCGACCTCCACGTGCTCCAGAGCGGCGAGGCGTTCGGTTTCGCGCCCGGGGCGCGGCTCGGGCACGAGTTCATCGGCGTGGTGGAGGAGGTCGGCTCCGACGTCCACACGGTCTCCCCGGGCGACCGCGTCGCCGTGGCCGCGGGTGTGAGCTGCGGTGACTGCGTCTACTGCCAGGAGGGCAAGCGGTACGCGTGCACGCGGATGTCGATGTTCGGCTGGGCCCCCCGCCTGTGGCGCCACGGTGGCGACGTCCAGGGCGGCCAGTCGCAGTTCGCCCGCGTCCCGCTGGCCGACTCCACGCTGTTCCGGGTGCCCGACGAGATCGCGTCGCCCGAGCGGCAGGCCACCCTCCTGCCGCTGGTCGACGTGATGTCCACCGGCTGGCACGGCCTCATCTCCGGCGGCGCGGGCCCGGGCTGCGACGTGGCCGTCATCGGCGACGGCGCGGTGGGCCTGTCGGCCGTGCACTGCGCCAGGGCCATCGGCGCGCGCAGCATCATCTGCATGGGGCACCACGACGACCGGCTGACGCTGGCGCTGCGGCTGGGCGCCACGCACACGGTCACCACGCGCAACCCGGACGAGATCCGCGAGCTGGTGCGCGAGGCGACCGACGGGCACGGCGCGCACGTCGTGGTGGACACCATCTCCAGCGAGGCGTCGATGCAGGGCGCCCACGCGGCCGTGCGGGCAGGGGGCAGCATCGCGTGCCTGGGGATGGATCACTTCAAGGGTCAGGTGCCGGCCATCAACTGGTACGACCAGTTCGTGCGCAACATCACCGTCACCGGGGGACTCATCCCGATGGGCCACTACATACCGGCGCTCATGGGCCTCGCGGCGCGCGGCGAGGTGGATCCGGCGCCGATGCTCACGACGCGCCTCGGCCTGGACGACGCGCCCGAGGGGTACCGCATGATGGCCGGCCGCGCCCCGGGCGTGCTCAAGGTGGCCCTGGAGTTCGGGTGAGCGGCCTGGGCGACGACGAGCGCCGGGCGCTGGCCGACGCCGGACAGGCGCACCTTGCCGACAGGGTCGACGCGGCGTCGGGGGAGGACCGCGCCACGCTACTGCGCGACATCCGGGGCCTCGACCTTCCGCTGGTCGCCGACCTCGTGCGACGCTTCGTGCTGGCCCGCGAGGAGACGCCGCACGGCGGCGAGATCCAGCCGCCCGAGGCCATCGCCCTGCCGGGGTCGCCCGAGGAACGCGACGCGGAGGCGGCGGCGGCCGCGCGCGGCGAGGAGTTCCTCAGGGCCGGCCGGCTGGCGCTCGTGCTGCTGGCGGGGGGGCAGGGCTCGCGCCTGGGGTTCGACGGACCCAAGGGTCGCTACCCGTACGGGCCGGTCACGGGCCTGACGCTGTTCGCCCAGCACGCACACCGCGTGCAGGCTCTGCGCCGCCGGTACGGGGCGGCGCTGCCGCTTTACGTGCTCACGTCGCCCGCCAACGACGACGACACCCGCCGGGCGTTCGCGGAGGCCGGTCACTTCGGCCTCGACCCCGACAGCGTGCGGTTCGTTGTACAGGGGACGCTGCCCGCCGTGGACATGACCACCGGCCGCATCCTGCTCGACGATGTGGGCCGTCTTGCCCTGTCACCCGACGGGCACGGAGGCCTGCTGATGGCGCTGCGCCGCTCCGGGGCGCTCGAGCGGATGCGCGCCGACGGGAACACCACCTTCTTCACGTTCCAGGTCGACAACCCCATCATCCGCGTCGCGAACCCCGCGTTCATCGGCCACCACCTCGAGGCGGATGCCGACATGTCGAACCTGGCGGTGCGCAAGCACGACCCGGCGGAGAGGGTGGGCGTCATCGCCCGGGTCGACGGGCGCACGGCGGTCGTGGAGTACAGCGACCTGTCCGACGAGCTCGCGGCCCTGCGGGCCGGGGACGGCCGCCTCGCGCTGTGGGCGGGGAACATCGCCACGCACCTCGTGGAGGTGGCGTTCGCCGACCGTCTGACGGAGGGAGGCCTGCACCTCCCCTTCCACCGGGCCGTGAAGCGGGTGCCGCACGTCGACGCCGCCGGCCGCCGGGTGGAACCGGACGAGCCAAACGCGGTGAAGTTCGAAACCTTCATCTTCGACGCGCTCGGGCAGGCGCGGCACTCGGTCACCGTCGAGGTTCCCCGCGAGGTGGACTTCAGCCCCATCAAGAACGCCGACGGGTCCGACTCGCCCGAGACGGCCCGGCGCGACCTCAACCGGCTGTACGCGTCGTGGCTGGAGGCCGCGGGCGTCGCCGTGGCGCGCGACGCGGACGGCGAGCCGCTGCACGACCTGGAGATCGACCCCCGGCTGGCGCTCGACGCCGACGAGCTGGCGGCCCGCCTGCCTCCGGGCACGACGATCACGGGCCCGACCGCGCTGGGCCCCGGGGACTGACCCCGCCGTCTCGCCGTGGTGACCCCGCGCGCGTTGCCGGCGGCGGTCCGGCACGTGGTGGGGCTCTTCGGGCGGGGGAGTTGTCTCGACGCCGCGCGTGGATCGCGAGGCCGGCCGGTGTGCGATGGCACTGGGCGCGCGCCGGTTGGTCGGCCACGCTGGTGAGACGGATGGGGCCGCGGGCGGTCGGCGGCGCACGTCGCGGCAGGGTTGGGGTCCTTACCCCTCCAGGTGCCCGGCACCGGCCCACTGCGGCCTGCTCACCCCGACCGGCACCGAAGGCCGAGTGGTGCAACCGCACCTGCCTTGACGAGTGGCGCCACGCCCGGCGCGGGTGGATCCGCTCGTCCGCCACCGACGTCGGCGCCCCGCCCCGCAGCCGCGCCGACGGGGTCACCACACCCAGCGTCCCGGGTCGGGGTGTCGCGGCGGCGCTCTCACGTGGAACGCATCACGGCGCGGCGAACCCGGAATCCCCGTGTGCGCCGGGTCGTCGGCTCGGGGCCCGGCACCGATCCTCCCCGAGTCCCTCCCTGTCGCACGCGGTTCTCGCTCGCCGCGCTGCCCGCGACCTCCGACTCGCGACGCTAGCGGAACTCGCGCGGGAGTTGGAAGAACACGCCCTCGGCGGATGGCTCCTCCGAGCCGGTGCGCCCGTAGCCGCGCGACTCCAGCATCTCGGCGACCTCGCGCACCAGCACCTCCGGGGCCGACGCGCCGGCGGTCAGCGCCACCCGCCGCTTGCCCTCGAGCCACGCCTCGTCGATGGAGCGGGCGTTCTCGATGAGGTGCGCCTCCGCGCCGGCCGCGGCGCCCACCTCCACCATGCGGTTGGAGTTCGACGAGTTCTTCGAGCCGACCACCAGCACGAGGTCCGCGCCGCCGCGGACGGCCAGCTTGACCGCATCCTGGCGGTTCTGGGTGGCGTAGCAGATGTCGCCCTTGGGGGGGATCTCGAGCGCGGGGAAGCGCTCGCGCAGCACGCCGACGATCTCGGCCATGTCGTCCAGAGACAGCGTGGTCTGCGTCGCCAGGGCGACGTTGTCCGGGTCCGGCACGTCGACCTCGCGGGCCTGCGCCACGTCCTCCACGACGATCACCCGGTCGGGGGCCTCGCCACGCGTGCCGATCACCTCGTCGTGGTCCACGTGGCCCACGAGCAGGATCGTCGCGTCGCGCCTGGCGTAGCGGCGCACCTCGGCGTGGACCTTGCTGACCAGTGGGCACGTCGCGTCGATCACCCGTAGATCGCGGGCGGCGCAGTTGCGGTGCACCTCCGGTGACACGCCGTGGGCCGACAGGATGATGGTGGCGCCCTCCGGCACGTCGAGTTCGGTGGGGACGAACACGGCGCCGCGCGCGGACAGGCTGTCGACGACGTGTCGGTTGTGGACGATCTCGCCGCGCACGTATACGGGCGGGCCCAGCTCCTCCAGCGCCCGCTCCACGGTTTCGATGGCGCGGTCCACGCCCGCGCAGTACCCGCGGGGGGCGACCAGGTCCAGGGAGGGGGAGGCGTCGGCGGTCGTCATGGCGGTCAGGGTAACGGGTTCGCGGCGGGACGCGACCCGGGTGGTGCCGACGGCCCCCTCGTCTGGCAGGCTTGCGCGCATGGACCTGCGCAACCACCCCGACGCCGGGCTCGTCGATCTCGCCGTGCGCGCGGCCCGGGCCGCGGGGGACGAGCTGCGGGACCGCGCCACGCGGCCCGCCGAGGGCGTCGAGTCGAAGTCCACCCGGACGGACCTCGTCAGCGCGGCCGATCGCGCCGCCGACGACATCATCCGCGGCATGATCCGCGACGCCCGGCCGGAGGACGGCCTGCTGACCGAGGAGTCGGGCGAGGACCCGGTCTCGGGCGACGTGCGCTGGGTCGTTGACCCGCTGGACGGCACCATCAACTTCCTGTGGGGCATCCCGCACTGGGCGGTCAGCATCGCGGCCGAGCGCGGCGGCGAGCCGTTCCTGGGCGTCGTGCTCGATCCTTCGAGGGACGAACTGTTCGTCGGCGTGCGCAACGTCGGTGCCGAGCTGAACGGGCGGCCCATCCGCGTCAATCCCGCCCCGCCGCTGGACGAGGCCCTGGTGGCCACAGGGTTCCACTACTCGGTCGAGGAACGCACGCGCCAGTCGGCCCGCATGGCCGACGTGGTGCCGGTGGTGCGCGACATCCGCCGCTTCGGCGCCGCGGCCCTCGACCTGTGCTGGGTCGCCGCCGGCCGCTTCGACGGCTACTTCGAGCGCGGCGTCCACGACTGGGACTGGGCCGCCGGGGGACTCATCGCGCGCGAGGCGGGAGCCGGTCTGGTGGAGCTCCCCCCCGTCGGCGGGCGGCCGTTCGGCGTCGCCGTGGCCCACCCCGACATCCTCGATGACGTCCGGGCGCTCGACGGCTCGGCCTGACGCCCCGCGCTTCTGGGAGCTGGACGCCGCCCGGACCGTCGCCGTGGTGATGATGTCGGCCTACCACGCGGCCTACGACGTGTGGTTCCTGGCCCCGTCCGTCGGGTTCGACCCGTTCGGCGGCGGATGGCGGGCCCTGCAGGTGGCGACGGGATCCACGTTCATCACGCTGGTGGGCGTCAGCCTGGCGGTGGGCAACGGCAGGGCCCGGGCCCGGGGCGTGGCGGGCGTGGCCCTGTGGCGCCGCCACGCGCGCCGGGCCGTGGAGGTGTTGGCGGCCGCCACGCTGGTGAGCGCGGCCACCCGGGTGGCGCTGGGGCCCGAGGACTACATCCGCTTCGGCGTGCTGCACTGCATCGGCACCATGATGCTCCTGCTGCCGCTGTTCGTGCCGCTGGGCCCGTGGGTGAACGCGGCGCTCGGCGCGGTCGCGCTGGTTGCCGGCTTCGCGGTGCGGGGGCATGCGAGCACCGTTCCCGGCGCGCTCGTGCTGGGCACGCCGCCGCCGGGCGGGGCGGGTGTGGACTGGTATCCGTTGCTCCCGTGGGGCGGTCTGGCGCTGATCGGGCTCGCCGTCGGCACGCTGGCCTACCCGGGGGGTGTTCCCGCCCCGCCGCTCGCCCGGGCGGCTCGCCGCCTGGGCGACGCGCTCGGGCGTCCCAGGCTGGCCGCGCTGACGTGGCCGGGCCGCCACGCGCTGCCCATCTACCTCGCGCACCAACTCGTGCTGGTCGCCCTGGTGGCCGCCGTGCTGGCGGTGCTGGGGGTCGCCATCGACCCCCGCACCGGGTAGCCGGGCTACCTCTTCTTCGCCGGGGGGACGTGCAGCGGGCGGTCCAGGGCCACGAGCGCGGCCTCCTTGAACGCCTCGGCCAGCGTGGGGTGGGCGGCGATGGAGTCGCCCACCGTGTCGATGCGTGCCTCGGAGTCGATACCGATGACGCCGGCGTTCACGATCTCCGTGGCCGAGTGGCCCACCACCACGACGCCGACGAGCGCGTCGAGGCCCGTCTCGTGGATCGTCTTCACAAAGCCCGTCTTGTCGGCGAACATCGCGGCGCGGGCGACCGCCTGAAACGGGAACTTGCCGACCCGGACGTTCTCCTTGCCGTACGTCTCGACGGCCTGCGCCTCCGTGAGCCCCACGGCCGCGACCTCGGGGTCGGTGTAGATGCAGCGCGGCACGACGCCCGACATCTCCACCTCGTGGCCGGCGCAGTTCTCCGCGGCCACCTCTCCCTCCTTGAATGCCGTGTGGGCCAGCTGCCAGTAGCCCGCCACGTCGCCCACGGCGTAGATGTGGCCCACGTTGGTGCGCCGGCGGCCGTCCGTGGGGATGCGCGTCTTCTCGGCCTCGACGCCGGCGGCCTCCAGGCCGAGGTCCTCGACGTTGGCGCGGCGGCCCGTGGCCACCAGTACCAGGTCGCCCGTCACCGTCTGCTCCGTGCCCTTCGCGTCGGTGAAGTGCAGCGTCACGCCGTCGTCGCCGTCCGTGGCCTTCGTGGCCTTCGCGCCCAGATGCACGGCGATGCCGCTCTTCTTGAACGCGCGCTCCAGCTCCTTGACGGCGTCGGCGTCCTCCATCGGGATGAGGTGGTCGAGCATCTCGACGACCGTCACGTCGCTGCCGAAGTGGTTGAAGATCGACGCGAACTCCACGCCGATCACACCGCCGCCGAGCACGATGAGGCGCTTCGGGACATCCTCCACGGCCAGGAGCCCGGTGGAGTCCACGCACCGGGGGCCGTCGAGGCCCTCGACCGGCGGGATGGCCGGGCGCGACCCGGTGGCGATGATCGCGTTCTGGAACCTGACCTGCTCGCCGCCCTCCACCTGGATGGTGTTGGCGTCCGCGAACGTGCCGCGGCCCTCCACGACGGTCACGCCGTTGGCCTTCAGCAGACCGCCGACGCCCGTCACCATGCGGTCCACGATCTCGCCCTTGTTGGCCTGAACCCGGGCGAAGTCGAGCTCCGCCGACGGCACCGTGACCCCGAGCTGGGCGAACGTCGTGTGGGCGTCCTTCATCGCGTGGGCGCTCTGCACCCACGCCTTCGTGGGGATGCACCCCACGTTGAGGCACGTTCCGCCGAGCCTCCCCTGTTCGATCAGCGCGGCGCTCTTGCCCAGCTGCGCGGCGCGGATGGCGGCCGGGTACCCGCCCGGTCCGCCGCCGAGGACGGCGACATCTACCTCGATCACGAGAACTCCCAGGGGACGACGTGCGATGGACGCGGCCGCGCGCGCGGCCGAACGCACAGAGGGTACCGCGCCGCCTCCGGCGGGGTCGCTCGCGCGGCGAGCGGCGTTCACAACTGGTTCACATCAGCGCCACCGCATGGTCACCACCGTCGAAACCGGCGCCCATACTCTCGGGGCAGTTGGCCGCCCGTGGGCGGCGCCGTGACCCCTTGGACACAGGAGAGTTCCCGCATGGCCCGTATTTCCCGTCGCCGTCTCGCCCTCGGGTGCGCGCTTGCGACCATGTCCCTCGGAGTCGTCGCCGCCGGCTGCGGTGGTGACGACGACAAGTCCTCCTCCAGCGGGGGAGACCTCAAGGGCAAGATCGCCGTGGACGGCTCGTCGACGGTGGGCCCGCTCACGTCGGCCGCCGCCGAGCGCTTCAACGAGGACAACCCCGACGTCGACATCACGGTCGGCACGTCCGGCACGGGCGGCGGCTTCGAGGTGTTCTGCAAGGGCGAGACCGACATCTCGGACGCGTCGCGCGCCATCAAGGACGAGGAGGTCGCGGCCTGCAAGAAGGGCGGCGTCGAGTACGAGGAGCTGCGCGTCGCATCGGACGGCATCACCATCGTGTCGGGCAAGAACGCCGACCTGGGCGGCGACGGCAACCTCACGAAGGACCAGCTGAAGGCCGTGTGGGGCCCCGACTCGAAGATCAAGAACTGGAGCGAGATCCCCGGCGGCAACTTCAAGGGCGTCAAGCTCACGCTGGCCGGCCCCGACTCGCAGTCGGGCACGTACGACTTCTTCAACGAGGAGGTCTTGGGTGAGGACGCCAAGGGCGACACCCTGGCCCCCCGTCAGGACTACTCCGCGTCGGCCGACGACAACGTCATCGTGCGCGCGGTCGAGGGCGCCGAGGGTGGCATGGGCTACTTCGGCTACACGTACTACGAGGAGAACCAGGACAAGCTGATGGCCTGGAAGGTGGACGGCGTCGCGCCGAGCGCCGAGACCATCACGAGCGGCGACTACCCGCTGTCGCGCCCGCTGTTCATCTACGTTTCCAAGAAGTCCCTGCAGAAGCCCGAGGTCAAGGCGTTCGTCAAGTACTACCTGGAGAACGCCACGTCGCTGGCCGAGGAGACGCAGTTCGTCCCGGCGCCGCAGGACGCGCTCGACAAGTCCCTCGAGACGCTCAACGCGGGTTAGCGGCACCCGGCGATGAGCACGGCAACGCCCGACGCGCCGGCGGGTCTTCGGACCCGCCGGATTCGCCCGCTGGAGCAGGGGACGCTGCTGATCCTCGGCTCGGCGGCTGCCCTCTCCGTCCTGATCACCATCGGTATCGTCTTCACGCTCGTCGAGGAGGGGTGGGGGTTCTGGTCGAAGGCGTCGCCGGTCGACTTCCTGACCGGCAGGGACTGGTTCCCCGTCAGCGACGAGTTCGGCGTGTTGCCGCTGCTGTCCGGCTCGGTGATGATCGCCCTGCTCGCCGGCATCTTCGCGGTGCCGGTGGGTCTCGGCTCGGCGATCTACCTCTCTGAGTACGCGTCGCCCCGGGCGCGCGGCCTCATCAAGCCGGTGCTCGAGCTGCTGGCGGGCATGCCCACCATCGTGCTGGGCTTCTTCGCGCTCGACACCATCAACCCCGTGCTGCAGAGGCTGGGGCTGGTGGACAAGAACCAGATCTACAGCTATCTCGCCGCCGGCCTGGTGGTGGGCCTGCTGATCGTGCCGTTCATCGCGTCGCTGTCGGAGGACGCGCTGCGCGCCGTGCCGCGCTCCATGCGCGAGGGCGCGTACGGCCTCGGGGCCACCCGCCGGGTCGTCGCCACGAAGATCATCGTCCCCGCCGCCCTGTCGGGCATCATGGCGTCCATCGTGCTGGCGCTGTCGCGCGCGGTGGGTGAGACGATGGCCGTGACCCTGGCCGCCGGCACCCAGCCCAACCTCACGTGGAACCCGTTCGACCAGGGCCAGACGATCACGTCGGTCATCGTGGCGGTCTCGAAGGGCGAGGCCAGCCGCGGCACGACCATCTACCAGTCGATCTTCGCGATCGGCCTGGTGCTGTTCGTGGTCACGCTCGTTATCAACATCATCGCCGTGCAGATCGTGCGGCGCTTCCGGACGGTGTACAACTGATGGCCACGACCGCCGCACCGCAGTCGTCCGCCGAGGCGCGCCCCCTCGCCCGCAAGAAGTTCCAGCCGGCCGAGGTCGCGTTCGAGTGGGCGCTGCGCCTGTCCATCGCCCTCGCCCTCGGGGCGCTCGTCTGGTTGTTCGTCAGCGTGCTGACCGAGGGGGCCTCCTCCCTTTCGTGGGACTTCCTCACCAGCAAGGCGTCGTCGTCGGCCGCGCGCGCCGGCTTCAAGAACGCCCTGTACGGCTCGCTGGTGCTCATGATGATCACGGTGGCCGTCGCCGTGCCCCTGGGATTCGCGGCCGCGACGTACCTCGAGAAGTTCGCCCCCATGTCCAAGGACGAGCTGCGGGTCATCGCCATGCGGCGCCAGCGCGCCCTGGAGCACCGCCGCGGGCACGGCCTGTCGGGCATCCGCCTGCTGCTCGCCCGCATCGGTGTGGCGGCCAGCAGGGTGTGGGCGACGATCGGGCCCCCCATCAACCGGATCGTCGAGGTCAACATCTCGAACCTCGCGGCCGTGCCGTCGATCATCTACGGCCTGCTGGGGCTCGCCCTGTTCGTGTCGATCATGGGGGTGAGCAAGTCCCTGCTTGCCGGCGGCCTGACCCTGGCCATCCTCGTGCTGCCCATCATCATCATCGCGTCCCGCGAGGCCATCCGGGCGGTACCCAGCTCCATCGAGCAGGGGGCCATGGCCCTGGGCGCCACCAAGTGGCAGGCCGTGCGCAGCCAGGTGCTGCCGGCGGCGCTGCCCGGCATGCTCACGGGCACCATCCTGGCCACGTCGCGCGCGATCGGCGAGACGGCGCCGCTGATCGTGGTGGGCGGCGCCGCGTACTCCACCAAGGTTCCCAGCCTCAACCCGCTGCAGGCGGGCGATCAGCCCCTGCTCGCCATGCCGCTCCAGATCTTCGACTGGGTGGAGCGCCCCCAGGAGACCCTGTGGGGGCCGCTCGCGGCCGCCGGCATCCTGGTCCTGATCGGTACGCTGGTGGTGATGAATCTCATCGCCATCGTTCTCCGCAACCGTTTCTCGCGCAGCTGGTAGGAGGCTGACGATGTCCGACGAGCGAACCGCCGTGACGACTGACGAAGACGAGGCACTCGCAGTGACCGACCAGGAACCAAGGCAGTCCGATCCCCGCGTCGGCGACGGCCCCGGGATCTCGGTGGCGGGACCGGCGCAGGGCTCCCGCGACGGCGCACAGCAGGAGACGGTGGTGTTCGAGGCCAGCGGCGTCAACGTCCACTACGGCACCAACCTGGCGCTGAAGGGCGTCGATATCCCCATCTACCGGCGCGAGATCACGGCCCTCATCGGCCCGTCCGGCTGCGGGAAGTCGACGTTTCTGCGCTGCCTCAACCGCACGAACGACCTCATCCCGGGCGCCGCCGTCAGCGGGGACCTGACGTTTCACGGCGAGGACATGTACGCGCCCGACATCGACGCGGTCGACCTGCGCCGTCGCGTCGGGATGGTGTTCCAGAAGCCCAACCCGTTCCCCAAGTCCATCCGCGAGAACCTCGCATTCGGGATGAAGGTCAACGGCCTGAAGGCGAACGACGACGCGATCGAGCGTGTGCTTCGCCGCGCCGCGCTGTGGGACGAGGTCAAGGACAAGCTGGGCGACGACGCGTACGCGCTTTCCGGCGGCCAGCAGCAGCGCCTGTGCATCGCCCGCGCCATCGCCGTCGAGCCCGAGGTGATCCTGATGGACGAGCCGTGCTCGGCCCTCGACCCCATCTCGACGCTGGCGATCGAGGATCTGATGCGCGAGCTGCGCGAGCAGTACACGATCGTGATCGTGACGCACAACATGCAGCAGGCGGCCCGCGTCAGCGACCGCACCGCGTTCTTCACGGTGGAGCAGCCCGGCGACGGCAGCCGCTACGGCATCCTGGCCGAGCATGACCACACCGAGAAGATGTTCCGGGCGCCCGAGGACCAGCGCACGCAGGACTACATCACCGGCCGCTTCGGCTGACGCCGCCGGGGGCGGCCCGACACGCCGCCGGCGCGTTTCCGACCGTTTCGCCTGCGGGGAGGTCCGCTAACCTTGCCCGTGGTGGGCGACGGGATCGAGATGCTCGGCGTGGTGGCGGTGGTGCTGGCACTGGTCGCCATCCTTCTGTGGCGCCAGGCCGCAGCCGGGCGCGCGGAGCTGCGCCGCGTCCGGGGGCTGGCCGACCGGGAGTCCGAGCGCTTCGCGTCGCTCGTGTCCGGTTCCCCCGCGGGCATCTACCAGATCGACAGCGAGGGGCGCGTCGTGTTCGCGAACCCGGCCTGGCGGCAGATGGCGGGGTTCGGCCCCGACGAGGATGTCGGCAACGAGTGGGCGCAGCGGATCCACCCCGACGACCTCGCCCAGATGGCCGAGTGGCAGCGGCAGGCCAGAGAGGGGGCCGCGACCATCGAGAGCGCGTTCCGGTTCATCCGCCCGGGGGGCGAGGAGCGCTGGTTCGAGGGCCGGACGGCCGCGCTGCCCGCTGACGACGGGGCCGTCGCGGGGTTCATCGGGACGATCATCGACGTGACCGAGCGGGAACGGACGCGCATCCGCCTGGGGGAGTCGGAACGCCTGCACCGCGCCATCGTGGACGGCGCCGTCGAGGCGTTCGTCATGACCGATCGCGACGGCGTCATCGTGGCGGTGAACCCCGCCGCGAAGGTGATGTTCGCCGTCCGCGAGGGGGACGTCGAAGGGCAGCACCTCGCGACGCTCATCCCCGGGATCACGGAGATGGTCACGCACGCGCCGCGGCGGATGGAGGCCCGCCGCTCCGACGGGCGGACCGTGATGGTCGACGTGTCGATCAGCTTCGCCCACACCCGCGACGCCCGGTTCACCGCCATCGCGCGCGACGTCACGGCCGAGGTGGAGGGCGAACGCCGCCGGCGGGAGCACGACCTCGAGCAGACCGCCCTGCGCGACCTGGCGGCCAGCATTCCGGCGTCCGCGGGCATCGACGCCCTGGCGCGCGACGCGTCCGGCCGCCTGCTGGGGCTGACGGGCGTCGACACGGTCCTCGTGGCGGAGTTCGTCGACGATGGGACGGCCGCCGTGCTGCGCGGCTCGGCGTCCCGCACGGGCCCGTCCGTCGCCGCGGGCGCGCGGCACCGGCTGGTTCCCGACGGGCCGCTGCAGCGCGTGCTGGGGCTGGGGCACTTCGCGTCGCGGGGCGTCGGCGGCGCCGACGCGCGCGTCGGTCCGGTGATGCTCGCTCGCCAGCTGTGCGTACCCATCATCAGCGACGACCGGGTGTGGGGCGCCCTGGTCGCGGGCAACGTCACCCCGGGCCCCCTCCCGGACCGGCTGCAGGAGACGCTGAGGGGCTTCGCCGGCATCCTGGGTCTCGCCGTGTGGGCCGACGGGCGTCGACCGGCGGGCGAACCGCCGGACGCCCCGGACGCGGGGACGGCCACGGACTGAAGCCGGGCCCCGGGGTGCACGCCCCGGCGGCGGGCGTGGGGTGCCGCGTCCCCACGCCCGCCGCCGCAGGCCGCTAGGCCTTGGTGTCCTGGTAGATGCGCCGCAGCACCGTCGGCAGGATGCCGCCGTTGCGCAGGTAGTTCAGCTCGGTGGGGCCGTCGATGCGCGACTGCGTCTCGAACGATCCCGTCGAGCCGTCGGCGCGGGTGTAGTCCACCGTGATGCGCTGGCGGGGTTCCATGGAACCCAGGCCCGCGATGGAGAACGTCTCGGTGCCGTCGAGGCCCAGCGTCGACGCGTTCTCACCCGGCAGGAACTGCAGGGGCAGGATGCCCATGCCGACCAGGTTGCCGCGGTGGATGCGCTCGAACGACTGCGCGATGACCGCCTTGACGCCGAGCAACAGCGTGCCCTTGGCGGCCCAGTCGCGCGACGATCCCGTGCCGTACTCCGACCCGGCCAGCACCACCAGCGGCGTGCCCGACGCCTGGTACTTCATGCTGGCGTCGTAGATCGGCTCGATCTCGCCGGTGGGCAGGTACTTGGTCCAGTTGCCCTCCTTGCCCTCCGCCAGGGCGTTGCGCAGGCGGATGTTGCCGAACGTGCCGCGCATCATGACCTCGTGGTTACCGCGGCGCGAGCCGAAGCTGTTGAAGTCCTTGGGCGTGACCCCGTTCTCCTGCAGATACGTGCCGGCGGGCGACGTGGACGGGATGGACCCGGCGGGCGAGATGTGGTCGGTGGTGACCGAGTCGCCCAGCACCGCCAGCGCGCGGGCACCGACGATGTCGGTGAGCTCACCGGGCTGGGGCGCCAGGTTGGCGAAGAACGGCGGGCTCTGCACGTACGTGGACTTCGCGTCCCACTCGTACGTGGAGCCGTCCGGAACGGGCAGGTTCTGCCACTTCTCGTCGCCGGTGAACACGTTCTCGTAGCCCTCCTGGAAGAGCTCGGACGTGATGGTGTTGCGGATGGCCTCCTGGACCTCCTCCGGCGTCGGCCAGATGTCCCTGAGGTAGACGGGGCCGTCCGTGCCCTCCCCGAGCGGCTCGGTGGTGAGGTCGAGGTCGACCCTGCCGGCCAGCGCGTACGCCACCACCAGCGGGGGCGACGCGAGGTAGCTGGCGCGCACCTGCGGGTGGATGCGGCCCTCGAAGTTGCGGTTGCCCGACAGCACGGCCGCGGCGACCAGCTTGTTCTCGTCGATGGCCGTGGTCATGGGCTCGGGCAGCGGGCCCGAGTTCCCGATGCACGTCGTGCAGCCGTAGCCGACGAGGTCGAAGCCCAGCGCGTCGAGCGAGTCCTGCAGGCCGGCCTTCTCGAGATAGCCGGTTACCGCGCGCGAGCCGGGAGCGAGCGACGTCTTGACCCACGGCGGCACCGTGAGGCCCTTCTCGACGGCCTTCTTGGCCAGGATGCCGGCGCCCAGCATCACCGACGGGTTCGACGTGTTGGTGCAGCTCGTGATGGCCGCGATGGCCACCTTGCCGGTGGACAGCGGGAACGTGGTGCCCTCCACCGTCACGTCGACGGCCTGGTAGTGCTCGGGCTGGCCGTTGGCGGGCACGAGGCCCTCCGGGAACTTCTCCTTGAACGACGAGGCGACCTGCCCCAGCACCACGCGGTCCTGAGGGCGGCTGGGGCCGGCGAGGCTCGGCACGATGGTGCCGAGGTCCAGCACGACGTTCTCGTCGTACTGGGGGTCGGGGTCCGCGTCGGTGCGGAACAGGCCCTGCGCCTTGCAGTACGCCTCGGTGCGGGCGATGACGTCCTCGGGGCGGCCCGTGTTGCGCATGTAGCGCAGCGTCTCGTCGTCCACCGGGAACAGCGTGCCGGTGGCGCCGAACTCGGGCGACATGTTGGCGATCGTGGCCCGGTCGGCCAGCGCCAGCGACGACAGGCCCGAACCGTACGCCTCCACGAACTTGCCGACCACGCCCTGCTTGCGCAGCAGCTCCGTGACGGTCAGCACCAGGTCGGTGGCCGTCGCGCCGGGGGGCAGGGAGCCGGTGAGCTTCAGGCCCACCACGACGGGTGTCGGCAGCGAGATCGGCTGGCCCAGCATCACGGCCTCGGCCTCGATGCCGCCCACGCCGAACCCGATCACGCCGATGCCGTTGATCATGGTGGTGTGCGAGTCGGTCCCGACCAGCGTGTCGGGGAAGGCCACCAGCTCCCCGTCCACCTCGCGGGCGTCCACGACGGGCGCCAGCTTCTCGAGGTTCACCTGGTGGACGATGCCGTTGCCGGGCGGCACCACGCGGAAGTTGTCGAAGGCCTGCTGGGCCCACCGAAGCAGGGCGTAACGCTCGCCGTTGCGCTGGTACTCGATGTCGACGTTGTCCTGGAACGCGTCGTGGTCGCCGAAGCGGTCGACCATCACGGAGTGGTCGATGACCATGTCGGCCGGGACCAGCGGGTTGATCGCGTCGGGGTTTCCGCCCATCTGGGTCATTGCGTCGCGCATGGCGGCGAGGTCGACCACGCACGGCACGCCCGTGAAGTCCTGCAGCACCACGCGGCCGGGCATGAACGGCACCTCAATGGCGACGCCCGAGTTGGGCTTCCAGTCGACAAGCGCCTTCACGTCGCCCTCGGTGACGAAACCGCGTCCCGCGTTGCGCAGGACGTTCTCGAGCAAGATGCGCACCGTGACCGGGTAGCGCGAGAGCTCGGTCTTCAGCGCGTCGAGCCGGTAGATGGTGAACCCCTGGCCCGCGACATCAAGCGTGTCGCGCGCGTTGAACGGGTCGGGTGTTGCGGTCACGGGACCTCCTGAAGTGGGTGGCGACGCCGACCACCAACCCTACTCCATCCCCGCCTGGATCGACGCGAAATGCAGCGCTTTCGCGCAGTGTGCGGTGCGACTTCCCTGGGGGCCCCGCGATGTGACCGTGGTGTGACGCGAACGGGCTTTCGGGGCTCGGCACGCCACGCGAGCATTCCCCCGTCGGCGCGCGGAACGCGGCGCGCCGTCGTCCACCGCTCAATACCAGGGAGATCCCCCTTGCTCCGACTCCGCAGCCGCCGCACCCTGGCGCTCGGCGCCGCAGGTGCCGTCGCGCTCTCCGGTGTGGCCATCGCCACCAACTACGCCGAGCGCGACCGCTCGGCCCAATTGAAGGCCCAGATCGACGGGCACGTCCCGAAGAACGTGATCCTGTTCATCGGCGACGGCATGGGCGACTCCGAGGTCACCCTCGCCCGCTACTACGCCAAGGGCGCCGCCGGCCGCCTCAACATGGACCGGCTTCCGTTCCGCGGCAGCTCCATCCACTACGTCCTGTCGCCGGGTCCCGGTCCCGACTACGCGCCCAACTACGTCGGCGACTCCGCCCCGACGGCCACGGCGTGGTCCACCGGCAAGCGCACGGTCGACGGTCGCGTCTCGCAGGGCCCGTCGAGCGCCCTCAACGTGCCCGGCAGCAACGACGGCTACCGCACGTTCATGGAGATCGCCCGCGACCGCGGCAAGGCGACGGGCAACGTGTCCACCGCCGAGATCACCGACGCCACGCCGGCGGGCCCCAGCGCGCACATCTCGCAGCGCGCGTGCCAGGGTCCCGACGACACGCGCAAGACGTGCCCCAGCGAGGCCAAGGAGAACGGCGGCCTCGGATCCATCGCCGAGCAGCAGGCTGACGCGGGCTTCGACGTGGTGCTGGGCGGCGGCCGCAACCGGTACGCGCAGCCCGTCCTGGCCGGCGGCGCGACCACCGTGCTCGACTACGCCCGCGGCAAGGGTTACACGCAGCAGCCCGCCACGGCCGACGACCTCGCCAAGGTGAGCTCGCTGCGCCGGGGCAAGGTCCTGGGCCTCTTCAGCAAGGGCAACATGACCACGGAGTACGCCCCGCTTCAGGCCCGCTCCAAGGCGTGGCAGGATGCGCACCCGGGCTTCGACCCGCAGAAGGACGCCGGTAGCGCCGAGACCACCTGCGTCGAGACGAATCGGCCGGCCAACGAGCCGTCGCTGTCGGACATGACGGCGAAGGCGATCGAGCTGCTGTCGAAGAACCGCAAGGGCTTCGTGCTGCAGGTGGAGGGTGCGTCGATCGACAAGCGCGACCACGCCGCGGACGTGTGCGGGCAGATCGGCGAGACCGTGGCGATGGACGACGCGTTGGGCGTCGCTCTGCAGTTCCAGCGCCGCAACCCCGACACGCTGATCATCGTGACGGCCGACCACTCCCACACGTCGCAGATGATCAACGCCCAGCAGGTGCCGGCGTCGCTGGCCGCATACGCGACGCTCAAGACCGTCGACGGCGCGCCCATCCGCGTCGCGTACGGCACCGCCACCGAGGAGGGCGCCTCGCACGGTCACACCGGCGCGCAGGTGCCGGTCTGGGCCATTGGGCCGCAGGCCGCGAACATCCAGGGCACCATCGACCAGACGGACATCTTCGGTGTCCTGAACGGTCTGCGCCCCTCGCGCGGCTCGGGCTGGTGGTCACACCGCCCGGCCTACGGCAAGTAGCCGCCGGCTGTCGCGCCCGGGGGTTCATCGCGAACACCCGGGCGCACCCGGCCGGGGTCAGGACGGCGCGGAGATACGCCGGTACGTGATGCGGTGGGGCTGGGCCGCGTCGGCACCCAGCGTCTTGCGCCGGTGCTCCTCGTACTCCTGGAAGTTGCCCTCGAACCACCGCACCTGGCTGTCGCCCTCGAACGCCAGGATGTGGGTGGCCAGGCGGTCGATGAACCACCTGTCGTGCGACGTCACCATGACGCAGCCCGAGAACGATTGCAGCGCCTCCTCCAGGGCCCGCAGCGTGTCGACGTCCAGGTCGTTGGTGGGCTCGTCGAGCAGCAGCAGGTTGCCGCCGCCGGCGAGCAGCTTGGCCAGGTGCACGCGGTTTCGTTCGCCGCCCGACAGCTGCCCCACGGGCTTCTGCTGGTCCGGGCCGCGGAAGTTGAACTGACCCAGGTAGGCGCGGGAGTTCATCTCCTCGCGCCCCCCCAGCTGGATCAGGTCGAGACCGCCCGACACCTCCTGCCACACGGTCTTGGCGCCGTCGAGGGCCTCGCGCGACTGGTCGACGTACGCCACCTGGACGGTGTCGCCGACGGTGAGGGTGCCGGAGTCGGGTTTCTCCTCCCCGGCGATCATGCGAAACAGCGTGGTCTTGCCGGCGCCGTTCGGACCGATGACGCCCACGATGCCGCCCTGGGGCAGGTTGAACGACAGGTCGTCGATCAGCAGGCGGTCGCCGAAGCCCTTCGAGACGTCCTCGGCGCGCACCACCACGTCGCCGAGCCGGGGCGCCGCGGGGATGCGGATCTCGGCCGTGCGTACCCGCTCGGACTGCTCCTCGGCAACCAGCTGCTGGTAGTTGGCCAGGCGCGCCTTGCTCTTGGCCTGCCGCGCCTTGGGGCTCGAGCGCACCCACTCCAACTCGTGGGCCAGGGCCTTCTGGCGAGCCGATTCCTTCTTCTCCTCATTGGCCAGCCGCTGCTGCTTCTGCTCGAGCCAGCCGGAGTAGTTGCCCCTGTAGGGGATGCCCTTGCCGCGGTCCAGCTCGAGGATCCACTCGGCCACGTTGTCGAGGAAGTACCGGTCGTGGGTGACGGCCACGACGGTGCCCGCGTACTCCTCCAGGAACCGCTCCAGCCACGCCACCGACTCGGCGTCGAGGTGGTTGGTGGGCTCGTCCAGCAGCAGCAGGTCGGGGGACGACAGCAGCAGGCGGCACAGCGCAACGCGGCGCCGCTCGCCGCCCGAGAGCTTCGTGACGTCCGCGTCGCCCGGCGGGACGCGCAGGGCGTCCATGGCGACGTCGAGCGTCTTGTCGAGGTCCCACGCGTTGCGGCGCTCGATCTCGTCCTGAACCTCCTGGAACTCCTCCAGGACCTTCTCCATCGCGTCCGGCTCCAGTGGCTCCGCCAGCTTCGCGCTGAGCTCGTTGAACCGGTGCGTCAGCGCGAACGTCTCGGCCAGACCTGCCTCGACGTTGCCGCGCACGTCCTTGTCGGCGTCGAGATCCGGCTCTTGCGGCAGGTACCCGACGGTCGCGCCGGGAGCCAGTTGCGCCTCACCCTGAAACTCGGTGTCGATGCCCGCCATGATCTTCAGCAGCGTGCTCTTGCCGGCGCCGTTGAGGCCCAGCACGCCGATCTTGGCCCCGGGCAGGAACGACAGCGAGATGTCCTTGAGGACGATCTTGTCGGGCGGATGCACCTTCTGCATCCGGTACATGGTGAAGATGTATTGCTGCTCGGCCATAGGGAGCGCAGGTTAGCCGAGCGGCGCGTCGAACGCTGTCCCCACCTTGTTCGAGGTGTAACAGGGATGCCCCGCCGCTCAAGGAACGGTGCGCTACCGTCGAGTCCGACATTCAGGAGAGAGCGCGAGGGGCGTCGACGTGGCAATGGCCGTCCGCCCGGTCCCCTAAGGAGGGGTTCGTTGGGTTCGTTGAGTTTTTCGCCGCGCGTCCGTGACGGCGTCACCGAGGGTGTGGTTGGCCGGTTCAGTGTGGGGGGCTGGGGGCACTACCACCGCAGCGATTGCGCGCAGGCGCCGCGCCGCGGCGACGTGGGCGTGCGCAACGTGGTGCACGGCCCGTGGCGGTACCTGTCGACCCATTGGGCGCCGTGCCCGGAGTGCCGACCCCCGCACATGCCGGTGGCCGGGGACGTCCGCGCGGCCTGACCGGCACCCGCGCCGCGCAGGCGCCCGGCGCGCCCCCTGCGTTAGCCTTCCCGGTTCAGGACGCGTGAGGGGGGGACGAGTGGACGTCACCGAGGGCACGTTCGAGCACGACGTGATCGCGCGCTCGCATGAGACGCCGGTCGTGGTGGACTTCTGGGCGCCGTGGTGCGCCCCCTGCCGGCAGCTGGCGCCGGTCATCGAGGCGGCCGTCGACGCGACGGGCGGCGAGGTGGTGCTGGCCAAGGTCGACATCGACGAGAACCCGGCGCTCGCCCAGCGCTACCGGGTCTCCAGCATCCCGTTCGTGATGGCGTTCACGGGCGGGGAGCCCGCCGGGAGCTTCGTGGGCATGCAGCCCGCCGCCCAGGTGGGCGCGTTCGTGCGCCGCCTCGTGCCCTCGCGGGCCCAGCGGCTGACCGAGGCCGGCGACGAGGAGTCCCTGCGCGAGGCGATCGAGGCGGACCCCGCGTACGTGCCCGCCCGCCTGGCCCTGGGCCGGCTGCTGTTCGACGACGGTCGCGACGAGGAGGCCCGCGAGACGCTGCAGCCCGCCGCGTTCGATCCCAAGGCCGGGGGCCTGCTGGCCCGCCTGGACCTGCGCGACTCCGACGTGCCCGACGTCCAGGCGGGGCTCGACCACCTGGACGCCGGGCGCGTGGAGCCGGGGCTCACGAGCCTGCTCGACGCCGTCCGCGCCACCGACGGCGACGTGCGCGACCGCGTGCGCGCCGCGATGGTCGGGGTGTTCGGCGATCTCGGCGACACGCACCCCACCACCATCCGGTTCCGCAAGCGACTGGCACAGAGCCTGTACTGAGGCCCGCTACGGGGTGATCGGCAGCGTCTGCAGGCTGTCGGCCCTCGTGGCGGTGATGCGGATGTTGCCGGGCACGACCGCGGCGGCCGCCGCGCCGTTGCCGGTGGCCTGCGTCTGACGGCACGAGACGATGGCCCGGCCCGGTGCGGTGAACGTTGCCGGCATCCAGCCCACCAGCATCGCGGAGTCGTCGCTGGACGCGCTCGGCGCGAGCGCCGGCGTGGCGAGGCGCGCGGCCATCGCCTCGGACAGGGCACCGGTGCCGATCTGGCACGTCACCTGGCTGGTGCGCATGCCCGACGCGGTCGACGGCAGCGACGCGTCGAGCCTGGCCCGGATCATCCAGGTACCCACGGGCAGCGACAGCCCGGCGATGTTGACCGAGGAGCCGTCGGCGGGGATGGGCGTCGACGTCGCGAGCGCGCCGTGCAGCACGGTGGTGCCCGGGCCCTGGGCCCCGGTCCTGCCCTGGGCGCCCTGCTTACCGGAAACGCCGGCGGGCCCCGCGGGCCCGGCGGGCCCCGGGGGGCCCA